>DAOVLS010000015.1 GCA_030631125.1 Planctomycetales bacterium | reverse complement strand
GGAAACGTATGCGCGTCAAGGTGATGCCCCATTTTGCGCGTCGGACCACCGAGAAAAACAAACGCGATGAAGATACCGACAAAAATGTTCAGGAACGTCAGCCACAGCAGGCTCATCCCGAACAACCCCGCAACGCCGCCGAAACCGACAATGGCGCTGGTGGAGATGAATGTCGCACCGTAACTCAACGCCATGATGAACGGATGTACCTTCCGACCGGCGACGAGATAATCAGTGGCTGTCTTTGTCCGACGATAACCAAGCCACCCAAGATAGCCGATCAGCATCAGGTAAATTATGACGATAATGATTTCAATCAGGCCTAAACTTTGCGCAAGCATATCGTATTCTCCAGGAGAAACTCACGTCTCGATTTTGCGGTTTAACTGCCGAATACCCGGCAGTCGCAAAGACTTACTAGAGTTCCTCTTCGACCTTCTTCTCCGCTTCAGCCCAGCGGACGTCTTCTTCCAAAACGGCCTCTTCACCACGATTCCAGTTAATCAGGCCGTAGATTACACACAGAAGAGCGCTGAGCAGACAAAGCAGATAAGCCAACAAAACGTAAAAGTCCTCAATACCTAACATGGGTTAGAGTCCTTATGATGATAGTGAATATGTTTTTTAGTCCATGTCCCGGACACGATGCCGGACGACTTGTACGAAAAACGCTAACAATCTCTTCGGCAACTGTCAAAGCAGAAAATTAGAAAAAACTTCACTTAGCGCACACGCGATGTACAAAGAATCGCCCCCCTCATAGTTGAGGGTCTTCAGATGAAACCTGATCACCAGCCGCAATGGGCTTGCTTTTTCGGTACACCATGCCCTGAAAGACAGCCACGATCTGCCCCGCCTCATCGGTAACATTAACATTGTACGTACCGATCTTCCTGCTTACAGAGATTTCCGCTGCCTCGGCTGTAAGCACGCCGGTACTCGCGGCCTTCACAAAAGATATCGTTGCGTTAAGAGCCACAGCCACAGTGCCATAAGCATTGGAAGCAGCGGCAAAGGCGAAGTCAGCCAAGGCGAAAATAGCGCCGCCGTGCACTGTGCCGAGGCTGTTCAAATGATGGTCCCGCAGTTGCATGCGAGCCACAGCCTTACCCGGTGAAACGTCCAGCAGTTCAATGCCCAAGTGCGCTGCCAGAGCGTCTTGCTCGAAATAGTCCTTGATGCGTTTCATTGTTATTTTTCTTCCCGAGACATACTTGCCTGTCGGCAGGTAGGCCGCATTCAGAAGTCTTGACCGATGCTTTTAGATTACGAACGACACAGGTTACTAACAAGTGCTGCACCAGTGCCAGTTTTTTCCAGTAAGCATAAGTGTATGGGAATGTACGGACGTTGTGATCTGCCCCCGAATTATCCAGGTTCTGTGAGAGTCGGGGTTGTATTTTTATCCGCGTGTTCCGAAGGGCAAGGGATAGCCGAACCCGAAAGAACACGCTCAGGTCCGGCAATCCGTACTCAGTCAATATTCCCGAAAAAGGAGTATTTGCTCCCGGCGGTTTTCAGGCCGGGGAGCGGTCGTTCTCGCCGCGGACTACTTCTTCTTCAAGATGGCTTCGTAGCGATCCTTCGCTGCCTTATAGGCCTTGTAGGCCGCCTGTGCTTCGGGCGTGTCGCCTTTGCCTTGCGACATCAGTTTAGTCATGCGATTATAAGCGGCTACGTAATCAATATATGCCTTCTTCGCCTCTGTCGTGTCGGTGGTCTTGGTCTTGGTCTCGGTCTTGGTCGTGCCGGTCTTGAAGGTTACCGGCTTGCCCGCGACCTGTAGCACCATCAGGTATGACGACTCATCGCTCTTGCGAGCCGTCCGCATCGCAAGGAATCGTCCGTCCGGTGACCATCCCGGGGTGCCGTAGGTTATCGCACCGGAGGCGATGGTCTGTTCCTTCGTTAATGCGGCAGTTTCCTTGATGACAACTTTCGCCTGCCTGCCAAGTTTGACCGCTGCGATGTACTTGCCTTCCGGCGAGAACGCGAGACGGAACACCCTCTCGGAAGTCGGGATTGTCCCCAGCAACCGACACGCCGTCGCGGATTGCGGAACGCTGTAGATACTCCACTTCGCGCGCCCGGTGCCGATCCATTCCACGCAGGCAACTCGTTTCCAGTCGCTCGAAACGGCCCAGTTGCCCGAAGCGGCCGATGGGGGTTTCGGAAGCATTCCTATCCATTTGCCCTTCCGCAGGTCCGGAACCGCGCCCTTTACCACGTAGAGTCCATGCTGAACGGACGATTTTTTCCACTGGTTGGCCGGTACGTAGCGATAGAACAGGAACGCCGGCACGCTACCGGCCTTGACGCCGAGCAGAACCATTTTCTCCCCGCGACCCATAGGACCGGGCTGGACCGCGTTGCACAGCTTCGCGGGCTTGCCACCCAGCAATGGCACAATCATATGGAAAAAACGCCCGCGGGCGGAGGTGAGATAGACAACATGCTTTCCGAGGATGTGCGGATTCCTGATCTGATGTGACGAGGCGGGTTTCATGCCTCGCACGAGGGGATCCGGCTGGGCGGTTACGATCCGGTCGTGGTTACCATTGGCGAGCGTAATTCGCGTCCTGTGCACGACGATGTACTTCGAATCGTCGCTCCAGCGAGGCGCGAACGAGTCGTCGAACGCGAACGTCGATTTGCAGATCAGCGATTCCTGAACGTTCTTGAAGTTGTAGTTGCCCACCGCAGTTACGCCTCCGCTGCCGATGATCGGCTTGGCTGTGAACGTTACGGTCTGTCGAGCCTTTGCGGCCAGCGTTATCGTCTTTGATGCCGGCGCAATCCGCACCCCGGACGACTTGGCGGTAACGGTGTAGGTCTGCGGGTCGAGGCGATGGGTCGAGGTGGTCCCCACATGCTGGAATGCGGGTTGCTTTGCGCCTTTGGCGTGAATGCGAATGGTCAAGTCGGCGAGTTTCACCCCCGCCGGAGCAGCTACCGTAACCACCAACGTCGCGAGGTTCGCGTTCTTCAGGCGAGCCAGAAGCGAGGCCAGTTCGGTTTCCTGTCGTAGTGCGTCCGGCAGTTTGATCAACTCCCAGTCTGTGCTCAGCGTCGCCGAGTAATAGCGGCTGTTGGATTGCACGCCGATTCCCCGCGTGTATTCGTGCGGTTTGATGATATTCTTCGCCTGTTGCCATGTCCGCCAGGCCTGGTCCACCTGACCGGCCCGGGCAGCCAGGAGGGCCTTGGCGATCAGCGTGGCGTGCCGGTGGCTGTCGGCGAGCAGCGTGTCGAAATTGAACTTCGAGGTCGTGAAGTTCAGCGTGCTCTTTTGCTTGATGTCTCGCTGCTGGTCGCGCGTCTTGCCCAGGCGGACGGCGGCCTCGCTGAGCCGCTTCAACGATACTGCTGATGCAGGCAGGCCGGCTCGCTTGCCCATCGCAACGTCCATCTCCACGACGACCCATCCGCTCTTTCGCATCGCCACAAGGCGTTTGCGGATCTGGCCGACGATCTTGACCAGGTCGGCATGCCACTTGTCGATGGCCGGCTTGGATTTCTGCAACTGCGGTGCGAGCGGTATCGCCTGACTCGCCTTTTCGGCGAGCTGCCATTTCTCATAAGCGTCGGCCCCGAACCCGTTGTGTCCTGCCTGGGCCCAAGCCTGCTTTTCGTAGTGGTCCGGCAGCTGCCGCGCGTAGCTGCGAGGCCCTTTAAGTCGGGCCTTGCGGCAAGCGGCCATAACCGACCGGAAGAGCTTATCGGCGGCATGGATGTCTTTAGCGACCTTCGCGGGCGAGGAGACGTTCATCGGGAAAGCGTTCACCAACGCGTCGTATTGGTTCATGAGTTTGACGTCCTTGGCGGCTTGGATCTGCACGCGGCCATGCAGGTTGTCAGCCCATTTCAGCATCTCCGTCACCGTCCGGGCCTGCTCGGTTGTCAGGGCTCCGTCGAGTGCTCCGACGGCATGACGGGCGCTGAACAGCGTGGAACTCATTCGCGACTCGAAGCCCGCAACATCGCGCAGGCCCCGAGCGGAGGTGCGAATTTCGGCGGCGGCCAGCATCTTCGCCTTCAGCGCCGACGCAGCCTTCTCGATGCTCTTGCGTTGTGGGTCGAGTAGCCCTTCCAGTTTTTCGGTGGCCGCGATGGCCAAAGCCAGCTTCTTCCGGGCGGCCTGGACTTCCGCGAGCGTGGCAAACCGGGTTGGTTGGCCGGCAACGGTCGCCTGCTCGGTCCGCGTCTGCAATTCGCGCAGGCTTGCCAGACCGGCTTGGGTTGCCCGTGAAAGTGCTTCTGCCGATGCGGTCGCTGCCTTTTGCCGGGTGTCGGCTTGCTTTCCGATGTTCTGTGCCTGTGTGGACAGACGGGCGGCGATCTGCTTTTGACGGGTCGTCGAGGCATTAAAGGGCGCAAAGTACGTCGATCGCTGCTTCGTGAGAGCCTGCCTTGCCGCGTCGGCGGCTTTGCTCGCCGAAGCCGCCGCCTGGGGCGACATGCCCGGTTTAATCGCATATTGGCGGGCGATTTGCGCCTGCCTGGCGATCTGGTACGCATTCCACAAATTCGAGGCATTGCTGGCGGACCGGGCCGTTGCCGCCTTCGACTTTCCGGTCTTGCCCTTGGCTTGAGCGTAGCTGGTCTTTCCTGCGGAATAGGAGGTCAGGGCGGTTTGGGCGCTCTTTGTGGTCTCCGCGATACCGAACGTCTTGAGCGGCGGGACGGTCGGGCTTGGGGAATCCCGGACCGTTACCACGAGATTGGGATTGCTCAAAACCTCGCTACCTTTGACGAATACCCCATTGCCGCTGATCCGGCCGTCGATATTCAACACGATGAAGTGCTCCCCGGTTACAGGAATGGGCATCTCGGCCAGACCCTTGTCGTCGGTCGTTGCCGACAGACCGGCAGGACCAATCAAGCTGGCCCGCTTCATGGGCTTGCCCTTCTCATCGAAGACGCGAATCTTCACCGGCACGGACACCAGATCGATATCGATCCGCCCCAGCCAGATGTAGCTCCTCTTGCCGAATTTCGCATCGCCCTTCTGCCCGACCTGGAACTCGTCGCCATCCCGGGCTGATTGAAAGCGAATTCGCCCGGGCAGGTTGAAGCCGAAAGGCTCGATTATCTCCCGCACCAGCCCGGTCTTCGTGTCGAGGCCAAGGCGGGGCAGTTTATCCGGCGCCTTCCTTGGAGCTTTCGGTGTGTGTCGCCAGAACGCCTCGACCTGGAAGTCGCCCTTGGCCTTTCCGACTGCGGCGAGGAAGTCCTTCAGGTTGACTTTTACCGAGGTCTGCTGCGTGGCGAACGGAAGATCGGCGATTTTCTCCCCGTTGGCGTAGATACCCATCACAATACGTGACGCCTCGACCGAAAGCCGATTCCCGAAATCGTCAACGACTCGGGTCGTCGCCACGATCGTGATGCTCTTTCGCGGAAACTCCCGAAGGAAGCGTTGTGCGCTGCTGATTACCTTGTCTCGCTGCTCATCGGAGAGAGCCTTCATGTGGGCGGCGAGTATCCCCGCGACATGCTCCTGGAAGTACTTCCGCGCGATGATCGCCTTGTAGTCTTTCTTCCAGGTCTGCAAGGCCCATGCGTTTCGCATCTTCGTAAGCCTGGCGTCCTCAAAATCGTCTTTCCAGAAACCCTCTGCCTCCAGTATCTTGAGCAGCCCGGCATCGCCTTTCGCGTCTTCCCACATCTTCACCCACATGCCACGCCACTGTTTCTGCGCCTTGGCCTGTTCTCGCCAATACGCGCAGTACCGCTTGTAGATAGTGGCCTCGGCGTCGTTCATCGCCCAGGTTCGCGCGTACATGCCCAGATTGTAGCCCGTGTTGGCCGCCGCCCCGAAGATGTTGCCGTATCTGCCCAGGTACGTGCTTGCGAGCTTCGTGTAGCAGGCAAGGGCAAAAGCGCTCTTCGTGGATTCGTCCAGTTTCCCCTCGCTGTACTTGCTGTAATAGTCGTACGCGCCGAGAAGCAGCCCAAGATCGCCGAGGTTCGACAGCGTCCCGTCGAGTTCCTGGCAAATGCCCCCGATGTTTCCCAGGGTCGCGAAGTTCAGGGCGTCGGTAACATACCCGGAGTATCCGCAGGTATCCATGATGCTTTTGAGGCATGCCTGACGCCCGAACGCGCCGCCGTAGCGTTTCACCTGTCCGGCGGAGAGCTTCTGCTGATATGCGTCGAACTTCGCGTTCTTCTCGTCAAGGAGCATCGGTTGGAATTCGCGGAGATACTTTCGCACCTCCTCTTCATTGCCCGATACGATCGCCGTCCGCAACTTGGCCATCTGTGCATCGACCGCCTTACCGATGGCGTCAGCCTGGTCGGCGGCTGAGAGGGGCTTGGTCTGCGCTGAAGCCAGACCGGCAACCACGCCGATAACGACGGCGACCACAAGGAGGTTCCTGTTCCACTGTAAGCGCAAATTCCACATTGAAAATCTCCTTCACATGATCCGTTCTCGCAATCCCACAGCCAGGACTACTTGAAAGAGCTCGCTCCTCCGGCAAGGTCGCAGATAGGCCGGAAACAACCCACTCACATAAAGCGCGTTCCGGAACCCCCGGCAATCACTATTATCGGTAGTTTTGCCCCTTTCCTCCAAGTTGCGCAGATGGGAGACAGTATGCCGCCGTACTCTCATGTTCGCGCGTACATGCCCGGATTGGAACCCGTGTCGGCCACCGCCCCGAGGATGTTACCGCACATCGAGTGCAGGAGGGCGATCATTCAGTGGTCAACGATTTGAATCGTTGGCTGTGCGAGTCTGTGTTTCTTCAGGGCCTGCATGTTTTAGTCCGAAACCGCTTTTTGCACCGGTTGCGTGCTTTCGGCATTGGTTGCGAGGTCATGCTGCCTCCCGGTAACAGGACTTCAGCAGGTCGGGCGGCTCGTCAGGCTCAACCGGCCGGAGGTGGTCCAAGTCTTTGTTCAGGCGCTCCGCAACTACCACCGTTGACTGCCGGAAGAACGAGATCACCGGCCCATAGGTCAGGCTCTTGGCGATCGCCGTCGGATGAGGGCAAGCCCACCGGCGGCCAAGAGCATCAGGATGGTCGGCTCCGGTACCAACAGTGTGCTCTGACTGACGACTATCATCTCCCCCGCGAACGGAGTGCCGGCGGTTACGTTGATCGCCTCGTGTCCGGGCAGGTCTGGGCACAGGCCGGCGGCGTCGAACAGATACAGGGCGTTGGGATCGGGCAGCGGGTTGTGCTGGAGATAGTCGCCCCACGTCACCAGGTCGATCATTACCTCCACATCGCTAAGTCCCTGCTCGTCGGACAAGCCGTACCAGGTGACGGAGTCGAACGGCGAGGCGATGAAGAAATCCTCGAACGACGGGTGCGGGTAGCCCATGCCGGCCAGGACGGACGTGGTGGAACTCTTGCTGTTACTGGCGAGAATCCACTGCTCGTGAACGTCGTTGATGTCCTTCCTTGGGGCGATCCGACCGAGTTGGTAGGTGTTTGGGGCGACCTGGATGTCAATGTCCACAAAGGGATCGGCGTCGCGAACCCCGTTGGTGGTCCACCACATCTTGATATGGCCGTCTTGGCGCGTTTCCCAGATGATCTCGTAGTTCGCCAGCGCCGGTGACGCCAGGAACACCAGCAGCCCAAGACTCACCATGGCCCATCGTGCATTCATCTTCATCATATCAGTTTTCCTTCCTCTGCGCGGCCCGAACGGTCATGCCGAGCAGCGCAGGCTTGCGGCCGTAGCCTGGGTACACACATTCGCACAGCATGAACAATTGCGGGGAACTCGGATGGGCAGGAAGTAGTGGGCTGGCATATCCCACTCTGACCCTCGCTTTATATCCGGCAATTTCACGCCAGGACATCCTCCACCGCTCTACCTGAGCGGCATTCGCACAACAATATAGTATATGTGACACTCGATAATCTGTCAAGAGGATAGCGTCAAGGGGATAGCGTCAAGTATTTTGTGTAAGTTTGACCTGCCTGCCGGTCAGGCAGGTTTTGTGCCATCGAGCGAGTTGTCCGAAGACGGCTCGTTCGACGGCAGAATGATCGTGGAAGCATCCCATTGGCCGCAAACGTTGGCGAAGCGTCCGAATCAACCGCTCCTGCGGATTATTGGTACGCACCCTCTTCCACCAGTTTTCCGGCAATCGATAAAACATCAGGCTGTCCCCAAGGGGCCATGGTTTGTGATCGCACGCTGCTTGGCCGGGGTCAGTATTGCAGTGAGTGTGGGAGTAAGGTGTCGGTTTCCTGAACCGCTACCTTGAGATGAGCCGGTTGTCACGACAACCGGTAGAGCGGTTTGAGGCGGTTCAGGCGGTATTCAGCGGCATTGCCCATATCCCTCCAAGTGCTTATGAACAAAGGAAATATCCTTTTAAACAAGGACTTATGAAAAACATCAGAAATGAATTAGAAGACCGCTGCTCTATCCGGTTGAGCTACGGGCGTACGACTGGCCCTATGATATTATCAACCAGCGCCGATGCCAATACCCGGATTGATTCCAATTCCTACGGCTTGCGCCGAAGTGTATGGCGTGAGTCTTTCTTGATAAGTTTTCTCCCATAGCGGCAAGTGGTTCGGATTCGAATTTCCGGCTTGTCGCCTTCGACGATTACACGCAGAGCAGCGTCCGGCGCTGCCGCCCCGTCGAGGCTGAGTTGTTTTCCGCCGTGGGGGATTTTATCGGCATTGACCTCGGCCCAGGCAAGGGCGCTTGCGGTGAGGTTGCGACGAGTCGAGTGATATTGCGTCCTTTGCAGGTCGAACAACAAGATGTTCGACCCCTTAGTCAGCAGAACCATCGCCACGCCCGCCAATGCGACAAGGCAAAGCACAACGATCATCGTAAAGCCGTTCTGTCCGCGCCGATTTATCATTTTCATCCCGCCGGTGCTTTGTTCATAAAGAATACGTGTGCGTTGGCCAGTTTTTTCAGGCGTCGATCGGCAATCCTGACCTCGACGTGTGTCTTGACCTCGACGGCATATCCCCGACCCCCCTGCCGACGAACGGCCCATCTGATTTTCGCATTTGGCGCCGTCCAGGTTTGCAGGACGCTGCTCTTGCCGTCGGGGCTGACTTTGCATTTGATTACTTTGCCGTCTTTCAATTCGTAACAGACGGTCTTGTCGGGCAATTGAATCCACAGTGTATTTTCATTCGCCTGAACCTTCCCGACGGCCTTCGGAAGCGACCGCGCCGAGGCTACGTCCTTTCGCATCTCGATTAACATTCCGGAGACGACCGAATTGGCGTCCATCGCCCGCTTTGCGCGGGGGATATCGGCGATGAGCGTTACGAACAGCCCCGCCATACCGGCCGATACCGCACCCAGCAGACCGATGACGGCTATCAGTTCCACCAATGTTACGCCTTTTCGCATTGTTATTGCGTCGCCTTGTCGATTACGTATCTGCACAATGTAACCTTTATATTCCTTCCGCCGGCAGTCGCCTCGGCGGTTACCTGAAGCCTTGTCAGTCCGGCCCAGTCGCCTTTGCCCGGTTCGGTATTCACTTCGACCCGCACGCCGGGCCAGAGGCGCTTGAGGTCTTTGTCGCTGATAGGCTTGCCGGTTGCAACGATGCTGTCCAGTTGCGCCTGTCCGGCGGCCAGGCAGCGCTGACGGAGCAGGATATGCTTATTCAACCTGGCCGAGGTGCTCTGCGCAACGGCCAGGACCGTTGCCAGTATTCCCAGAACGGCCAGTGATACGATAACCTCCACCAGCAGCCACCCGCCGGTGCGCCCGGTCCGGGACGCGGAGCGATAACGAATTGTCGAACGAATATCTTTCACGGCAGCACCCCGGCGGCAGTGATGCGGATTATCGATACAAGCGGCATGAATATACCGATTGCTATGAACCCGACAAAAGCGCCCACCATGATCGTAGTCCATGGCCAGAGGATCATTTTGGCCAGGTTCGCGCGATAATTATAGTTCGACCGGCAGGTCTTTTCGACGGTTTCCAGGATCGTCGGCGTATTACCGGGGTTGAGTTTCCCATCGAACGCCCACACCAGCGCGTCAGGCAGGCCGACCTCGGCAGCGGCGGCGGAAACATCCATGCCTTGCAGAACCTTGTCCTGCCACCGGGCCAGGCGTTCCCTGAAATGCCCGTTGACGTCAAGGACGAGCGTGTTGGCGATTGCCTCGTCGATGGTAGCGCCGGCGTTGAGCGAAAAGCGAAGCAGCTCGGCTGTGTGCAGCAGGGAATAGTTTCGCTCGAACCATCGCAGTCCCGGCAGATGCCATTTGACGAAATCGCCGATAGTCGAAAACATGCGTGGGTTTTCGGGACGGCGCGGGCGGAACTTCACATAAATCCACACGGGAACCGCAACCAGGAAGAGCAAAAACAGCGAGGGGAACAGCGGCCAGCAGTAGTCCTGAAAGCCCATAAGCGCCCGTGTTATCGCGGGCAGTTCCGAGCCGCCGAAACGCTCGAAAATGTCCTGGAATTTCGGCAGGATGAAGACCATCATGCCCGACAGCAGCATAAGCGCGAAGAAAATCAGTACTACCGGATACCAAGGCTGGACCGGCTTGAACAATGCGCCGTCCTGTGCCTTTTTGGTCATATCCTTTTCGAGGCTCATAATCGCAGCGGGAACCTGGTCGATGCGTTCTGCGGCGATAATCAGACCCGTAACGTAACCGGGGCACTTGCGGTATCCCAGACGAATGGCCGTGCTCAGCGGGTTTCCCTGCGTGAGATACATTGCGATACCTTCGAGGATTCGCACCCGCTTATCGGTCCGGCCGGCAGCGGCGGATTCCAGCGCCTGGGCCAGGGGAAGGTTCTGCCTCATGCAAGCGCCGATAGTCGAGACAATATAAACGGTAATCGCGTCGCGGGACTTCAGCAGGTAAGAGATAATCATCCCGAAAAACAAGATGAGGAACATAATGCCGAAAACGCTGCCTGGTCCTCCCAGGGAAAACCCCACCATCGCCGCAACACTGAATCCAAAAATAATAAAGGCCCACTTCGCAACGGTCTGGGCGGTGCTGTCGGCGTCGGGCAAGCCCCTGGTCAGGATGATCGCCAGGCAGGTCGTCGGGAAAAACAGCAGGAAGGAGGCCGCCGCACCGGCGGCGCTGTCCAGAGAACCAAAAGCGATAACCGCCGCGATAGTGGCGATAAGGGACGACAGCAGGGCTATGCCCGGCGACCTGACGGCCAGGTACACGAGCACAGCAAGCACCAGGATGATCGCTAGAGGAATCATGTCCGTTACCTTATCTGTGATATCATCCGAGTCAGCGGCGAGAACAGCGCCAGGACGCCCAGGGCGACAATCGCGCCGGCGAATATAAGCAGCACCGGAAGCAGCAGCGCCTGGAGCCTTCCCTGGTTGGTCTGCGCCTGGCGGGTGTACATCTCTGCCAGGCTGTGCAGGTTGTCCTCCAGTTCGTTCCGCTGCAATCCCAACTGAACGGAATAGAGAAACAGTTGCGGCAGAACCGTACAGCCTGTCGCCGCATCGAGGATGTCGTCGCCCTGTTCGATCCTGCCGGCCAATTCATTGCACTGGAATTTCATCGTTTCGCTTCCGGCGGCGTCGGCGCCAAGACGCAGGCAGTCAGGCATGTCACACTCTGCCGCCACCAGTGTCGCCATCGCGTCGGCCATCCTTCCGAGCGTCGAGGCGTGATATATCCGCCCTATCACCGGAAGGGACAATACGATCCTTTCCTTGAATCGCCGCCCTTCGGGGGATATCCCAAGCAGCACCTTCAGCAGAACGAAGACCACGGCGGCGATTCCGACGCCCGCCCAGATATATCCGACGTTATCAGCCGCCTTAAACAGCAGCCTGGTTGCCGTCGGCAGATGTTCGTACCCGTAACTTCCGTACATTAAAGCGTACTGCGGAACCACAAATACGAGCATCGCAGTCAGAATAACCGCCGCCAGCGACAGCACGACGGCAGGATAGCAGACCGCCTCGAAGATAATCCTTCGTGTCCGCCCTGCGATCTCCAGATGCCGGTTGAGACTGGCGAGCATCTCGCTGAGCCGTCCCGAACTGACGCCGGCTTTGATAATCCGCCCGTAGAGCGGCGGGAAGTATTGTTTGCGCTTTTCGAACGCCTCTTCGACGCTCGCGCCGGCCTCCAGGTCATCGGCGACCGAATCTATCAGCCGCTGCATCCGCTTCGAGGCGACGTCCCGCGACAACGCCCGCAGCGACCTTTCCAGCGGGATGCCCGCCCTGGCGATGGAGGCCAGTTGTTCGTTGAACAGGAGGAACTCGCTTCTTCCGATGGGCGTTTTCGGAACGGGCCTGCGGGCCTTGTCGATCGAGTTGACCGAAAGGGACATATCCTGGAGCATGAAACTCGCTTCATGGCGTGAATCGGCCTCGACCGTGCCCTTGACGAGCCTGCCCGCTGCCGTCAACGCCTGGTATTCGAATGTCGCCATTATTTCACCTGCCTCATCCAATCCGTAGGCTGGGACGGAACGAAGCGGAGTCCCACCTTCCTCTATCAAGTGAAAGGTGGGACTTCGTCCCAGCCTACAGCTACAACTACGCCTCTTCTTCCAATCCGCAGACGCGGTTCAATTCCGCCTGCGTGGTCAGACCTTCGTTCACCAGCCTCATACCGTTCTGGAACATGTTCATGTGCCCTCTCCGGCCAAGGATTTCTTCCAGCGTTTCGGCGTCGGCCCTGTCAAGGACAGCCTTTCGCAATTCGCCGTCGAGGCGGACAAACTCGGCAATGAGCATCCTGCCGCTAAAACCCGTATTGAAGCACTGCTCGCACCCTTCGGGCCGCCCGCAATGCTCGCAGATTTTCCTGATAAGTCGCTGATTCAGGACGGCAGAGACGCTGGAGGTTACCTGGTACGGTTCGATTCCCATCTCCAGCAGCCGAAGCAGCGCGCCGGCGGGCGTGCCGCTGTGCATCGTGCTCATCAGCAGGTGGCCGGTAAGGGCTGCCTCGATTGCGATACCGGCTGTCTCGGCGTCACGTATCTCGCCTATCATCAGAACCTCCGGGTCCTGCCGCAGCAGCGAGCGGAGCGCGACGGGGAAGGTCATCCTGCCGTGGGGGGAAATCTGGACCTGCGTAACGCCCTCGATCCGCCGCTCGACGGGGTCTTCGAGCGTTACGATGCTCTTGCCGGGGTATTTCCGCAGGATATAGCGGAGCATGGCAGCCAGCGTGGTGCTCTTGCCGCTGCCGGCGGGACCCGTCAGCAGCAGCAGGCCCTGGCTGGCCGCGGCGATCCGCTTCATTGCCGCGAGGATGACCTCCGGCAGACCGAGTTCGTCGAGATCGACCAGAAACTTCTCCTCGTAGAAGAACCGCACAACCGCCCGTTGGCCGTGGATGGTCGGAAAAACCGCCAGACGCTGGTCGGTTACGTCCTTACCGTATCCGTCGCGCCGGTCGATTCTGCCTTCCTGGGGGATGTCGTTGCGATAGGTCAACAGCCCGCCGAGCACCTTAAGCCGGGAAATCACGTTCTCTGCCAGTGTCTGCGGAAGTTTCTCAACGACGCTCAATGCGCCGTCAAGGCGATATTTAATCACAAGCCCCTTGCCGGTCGGCTCGAAATGCACATCGCTCGCCCCAGCCAATGCCGCCCGACTCAACAGGTCGTCCACCACAGCGACAACATCATAGACCTGATCGCAACCCATCTTAAAAAACCTCCCCTTTTCCACTCTTTGCAGAATACAGCAACGGGCATTACGCAGTCCATTATAAAATGACGCGTTGTTTATACAGGGGCGCGGCGGGTGGCACCCCCCATTGCTACTCTGCGAAGTAGCGTCCACCTTCCGTAGTCCCCTGGGGACTACTGCGGAGGACGGGGCGCTACGTAGCACGAGCGACTACAGCTGCCCAGGCCACCCGCCGGAAACGACTATCAATCGTGGTAACTGGATACCACTTGACCGAATGCAGCAAGGACGTATGATGTCTTTCATGCTACTCAATCGCGACGAAGAAGAATTCATCATACTTATGGGCAAGAAGAACGAATCCCGCAGCGACAAAGAAAATGGTAAATTGAAACGTGAAGACATCGCCAGCGAATTGAATATAACGCTAGAGCAATTGAACACCATCATACGTAACCTATGGGAGTGGAATGGAACAATCTTCCTTGCATGCGAAGGAAAGACCCTTTTACCTCTATCGCGGAGCCTCCAGTTTGCCAGAGAAATTCGGGCCAGCAGAGAAGTCGCCAAGAATCCAGATCATCACGCGAGATTGTGGATGTGGGCTAAGAGAAATCGACTCCTCGCCCCTTTGATCTTTGTCGTCGAAGTCGCTGGTCCGCCAATAGGTCTGATCGGGGGCATCCTCGGCGTCATCGCTCTTATTCGCGGCTGCTGAAGAATTAATTGCTCCATTCCCCTATTCCTCACGCCTTGCCTACTGCATCCCGTGCTAGGTTCAACTCAAGCAGTTTGTAGGGCGGGCCAACTGGCCCGCGGAATACCCGCTGAACACACACTGTCCTCGTTCCGCGAGCAGGTTTGCCTGCCCTACTTACTACGCCAAATCCTTCGGGACCTGATGCCAAAAGCCCTTCTTTCTCCTAACCATGCGCTGCCTTGCAACCATATCCAGATCGCTCACGTCGTCGAAACCGGGCTGTCCTGGCGGAACTGAGGGCGCTGTCTCCAAATGCCTTAGTTGATCCCTGAGTTCGGCAGCCGTTGGCAAATCGCGTGATCGCTTTCTGCGGCCTCGGTTGCGCCAGCTAGGCAGGTACCGGTCCCACAGTGTCGAGACGAGATATTCCCCTTCGGTTGGTGGGTAATGGGCAAAGGACATCACCCCTTCCTCCTTGGTCGCGACGGGCAGTTCGGAGTAGTGCGCATTCAGTCGCGACAGATCCTGTTTCAGATCAGGCCCCCATACGAATTCCTGATTAGGGCGTAGGAACAAGTCAGTGCACCTCCTGTGCAGTCGGTCAGAAGAAACGAAGATGTGGCAGAAAGGGAGGTAGTACAGATACGCAATATCCACACGATTGGATGCCCTTTCGTCGGAGATGAGATCAGCCCCAAGAGCGACAGCAAAGAACAGGTCAATCAACATGATGTGCGAGGCGTACGGGGCGTATTCAACGACTGGTGGCCCACCAGCCTTATTCCAGCAATGATGGACCCACTCTCGACACTCTGGTGGCACCTTGGACAAATCCATTAAATCACTGAGGGCGTCAATCGGGTTGTGTTCCGGCACCAAAAAGCTTCTGGCTAGCTCCAGAGCGTCCGAGAGAGCCTTGCACGATTTCCACGCGACATCCGCAGTTCGAGCCACACGAGAAAGGTCTCGAAGATTGAACGCCGACAGCGAGCCTCGCCAGATGGAAGCATAAAGGCGTTCCACCCCAGAAAACTCGCTTCTTTGCCAGCGAGCGAAGGCATCTTCCTCCGGTGAGGTGCTGTAGAGAACAGCCTTCTGACCGTCCGCCACTGCGGCCCGTCCATGCATCAGCGGTATCCTCGCAACGAGCGGGACCGGGCGACCAAGTAGTTCGCTCATGCACAAGAAACCGTGGTAAGCGCAGGGCGCGCCGCTCATCTCAGGGAACTTTTGGGCGATTATCCGCACTTCCGCCTCGGGCGTACGCTTGTGCGTCTTCGCTTTCTGTAGATCAGCCAGAGTCTCGACATAGAAGAGAGGACAGACGTTGGGGATGAAGAAATGGTCGAACCACACGGACTCGTCAAGGCTGAGTGACTGCAGGAACGATTTGTCAAAAAGTGCGATTGGTCCCATTGCTGGTACTCACTGATGAGGCAGGCGTTCTCTAGCCGTTCCATGGCGGGTGTCGTGTTCACTCATTAAACATCTTCTTTGTTTTTCTTTTCGATGCGTTTGGCCAGGTTTTCGAATTCGTCGTCTTCGGTTTGAGATTCTTCCATCAGCCGGCGCTGGTTGAACTTCTCGTACTGCTCCAAAGCCAGGGCATGGGCGACTTCCATTGACACCTTTCCCGCGTTGAGCAGAATGTCGCGTTCGTTGAAACGCAGGAAAGCATCCAGCCTTTCGCGCCAATCGCGCATGTAAAGCGGCTGGCGGCGGTGGGCATGGTCTTCGGCGTAGTCCAAGTACATGGTAACAATGCGATTGAGGCTTCGGATTTCATCTTCGTTGAGGTAGTTCTTGGCGACGGTAACGTCGGCCTTGCGTACTTTCGCGCCCTTCCAGGTTGCCAGGCCCATATTGGGTT
>DAOVLS010000423.1 GCA_030631125.1 Planctomycetales bacterium | reverse complement strand
CGTGCTTAATCGTTACATTGCCCCAGCCGCGAATTTCGTGTCGCATGATTTTGGCGACGCGCTCCAGAAGCCGCTTGTTCGGCTGCTTTTGCGGCGAGGGAGGTTTTTCCTGATGCGTCCTGGCCCAGTAGGCCGACCATGCGCGATAGGCCGACTTATAATCCCCTGCCGCGACGGCCTTGCGGACATCCTCCAGCCCCGGGCGGGTCAGGTCCATCGCCTTGAAGAGATCCTTGTCGCTGATATGCTTAATCTTCCTGGCGAAGTTGTCGGGGGTCAGCCCGAACCCCTTGGCCATCGCCTCACCTCGCCATTGCGGGGCATCCGCCTTGGCGCCGACCTCGCTGACGCTGAGATATACATCATCGACGTAGAAGACCGCGCCGGATTTCACGTTGCGGTCTTTCAATCCGTGGACGTAAAACGTCAGCACCACCCGTTCGGTCTTCGCACCGGTCGTGAACGAACCCATGTGCCGCAGCCAGTCGGCCTTTGGAATCACCTCTATGCCCGCGATATCGCGGTCCACGCCGCTGCCGTCGGCTTTGAATTCCCGCTGCCTGACGGCGATCCCTCGGGCAAAGCCCTCGCCCATGATGTGGAACGAGAAGTAATACTTCGTATTGGGTTTGACGAGAACGGCGCCGGCGCCTTTGAGCGTCCCGGTTTTCCCCACGGTAAGTCCCGCGTCCGCGCGGCCGTCTTTTCCGAAACCCGTAACCTTCAGGTATGCGCTGCGCTTTCCGCCGTGACGAACCTTCTGTGTCACGCCTGCCTCGGCGGGGGTCTTGCCGTATTCCGACCAGCCTTCCGGTAATTTGCCGGTCTGGCCCTTCTCCGCCCCGGGATTGGGGGCGATGTTAGTCGCCTCGCGGTCATCGCTTGCAAGGCCGACTGACGGAGACGCCAGAATTACAGCGGCCAACACCGTCGACAGCACAATTGTTACTCGCACTATTGACATTCTCCGGCTCCTTCTTTTTCCAATGCAATCTTAACCCGACAGGGCCTGGAACGTTACGAAGTTTTCAGTCGCATCAGGCTATTTGCCCGACCAGGTCGATAACGGTCTGCTGGACCACGTCGGCTGCACCCCTGGCAAAGAGCGTTCCGACTGTCGTAACATATTTCGTTACATCGTGTGGCCGGTCGTACGCCCCCGTGTGCGGGAAGCAGCCTACCTCGGAATCGTTGGTGTAGCCGATGACGAGCACGCGTTTTATTTCCTCATACTTTGATAGAATCGCCTCCTTCAATTCCAGTGCGATCTCCGCAAGCGGCTCTCCCGGAAGCGCCACCAGGATCGCGTCGTTGATGCGGAAAACCTGGACCTCCGTCTCGACCTTGTCGCCCTTGATGTCGTCGGCTTTGGCCGAACTGAAATGGATCATGGCGTCGTCGTCGGGCGTGTGCGCAAGTTCGTTCAGCGGCGCCATTACGTTCGCAGCCTGCACGGCAAGCAAGCCGGAACCGGCATCCGTTTCAATCCGCTCCATAACCTTAATCACCTCGCCGGCCAGTATGGCTCCTATCCGCTCGACTTCCTCGAACCCGTTTGCAGGCCAGTCGCCGCGCAGATACCTGTTGGCGTAGATATTCCCGGCAGCGCCCTGGGCGAACATCACGACAGGAGTCCCTCCCGCCGTCTGCCGGACCATACGACGCATCGGGCCTGGATAATCGGCGCTGATCAGCAGCGGCGTGCCCGCGACCTGGGCGTGGCAGGTGTAATTGACCAGCACCGCTACAGGTGTCCCGTTATCGTCGGTGATCTTGATTACGCCCACTTCCGGGTCGAAGGGCCATTGGCCTACGATGTCGTCCTCGTCCAGGTTCAGTTCCCGTGTCCACCGCACTGTCCGCCCGTCTTTCAGTTCCACCATCTTTGGCGATGCAATACCGCGTTCTATCATTCCCGTACCCGCGCCTATCCTTACTTCCTTCAGGCCGTTGTGGGCCATGAATACTGCTCCGGCAATTTTCCGCCGCATCACATCCACCCACGCCTCATCCACCATACGCCTCATCTTCTCATTCTGAAAGTACAGCGTGGGACTCGTCATCGGGCCGCAATGGGTATGCGAACCGCAAATCAATACGTGCCGGCCTGGGATTCCCGTCTGGTGCTCGACCAATTCACGAATTCTCTTCGTATTAGGCCGATCCATCCCGATCAGGTCGGTGGTGATAATGGCGGCTTTGGTCCTGCCGTCGTCCAGTACGAGCGCCTGTGCGTACAGGTCGTCGTGGATACCCTGGGCTGGGCCTTTCCGCCCGGCATCGCCCCGCTGGACAATGCCCACCGGCGGAGTGATGTTCACCTCGGCGACTCCTGCTTTCATGGTCATTTTTTCTCCGCCTTTCTTATAATCTTCATTAACCTCTCTTCTGTCGCCGAATCAATATTTGGTTCAGGTTCGGTCTTAAGAATATCCACGGCGATTTCCTTCGCGTAGTCCACGTCGGTTTTCGATCCGGCCTGCCGCCAGGTTTCGTAAGATTCCCTGGCGAAGATTTCAGGCTCCCACAGTGCCGTGCGGTAGTGGTCGAGCGTGTGCATCGATGAGGTGAACAGACCTCCGGGGCCGACTTCCTTAAT
>DAOVLS010000262.1 GCA_030631125.1 Planctomycetales bacterium | reverse complement strand
TTTCTTTATTAGTCACAATTGGTTACAAACAAAAATCATCCGAAACAGTTCACGGCGTTGGGTGGCACGGTCAATCTGGAGCGCAGCGGAAGATTGGCCGTGGTATGCGCGACTGGACATTCCACGGCCAAGCTGCGCTTGACCGTGCCACCCAACTCATCTACATTCGTGTCATTGAGAGCAGAGGCGCGTATGAACTGGAAATTGCCAAATCAACTTACCGTCGGTCGCATCGTCCTGTCGGCTGCGTTCTTTGTGTTGGTGGGATTGTACGAGCAGGGCGCATCCGGCGGGCGGGCGCTGCTCAATGCCGCGTTCGTTCTGTACATCGTCGCGGGCATTACAGACATCCTCGACGGGTGGATCGCGCGAAAGTGGAACCTGACAAGCGCGTTCGGGCGGATTGCCGACCCGTTTGTCGATAAGGTGCTGGTCGTCGGGGCGTTCGCCATGCTGGCCGGTTCCAACTACGCATTCGACGAGCGGCTTGTCGGCGAGTTCGAGCGGAACCTTCCCGGATGGTTTACCGGCGGGATGGCCAGCGGCGTTCAGGCGTGGATGGTCGTGGTGATCCTGGGAAGGGAGTTCGTCGTCTCGGCAATTCGCGGATACAGCGAATCGCAGGGCATGAAATTTCCCGCAACGTCGGCCGGTAAAATAAAGATGTTCGTCCAGTCGGTGGCGATCTGCATCGTACTGTATCAATTGGCGAACTATACGCCGCCGGTCGCCGAGAGCGCGCCCGCCTGGACGGTCGTCGTCAAAATTACCGTGGTCTGGCTGGCGGTAATCGCTACGGTCATCAGCGGACTGGCGTACATCGGAAAGACAGGGAGGCTGCTGCGGAGCGATGGGAAGGATTAAGTTACTTATTGCAACCGGTCTGGGCGCGGGTTATCTGCCTGTCGCGCCGGGCACGTGGGCATCAGCGGCGGCAGCGGGGGTCTTTCTGTTCGTGGCGTGGGGTTCGGGGGCGAATCCGTACTACCTGAACGGTGCAATGGCCGGTATCGTGGTCCTGGCGTCCGTCGCGTGCGTGGCGACGGGCGAATTCGCCGAAAAACACTTCGGCAGGAAAGACCCGTCCCAAAGCACGCTCGACGAATGGGCCGGTCAGGCGCTTACATATCTGTTTTTACCGATGGTGGCCGGTTGGCAAAATTGGCTGATTGTCGCCGGCGTGGGTTTTTTGGCGTTTCGCATCCTCGACATACTCAAACCTCCGCCCGCCCGCCGCCTGGAGAAGTTGCCGTATGGATGGGGCGTCCTCGCCGACGACCTGATGGTCGGCGTCTATGCGAATCTACTGTCGCAACTTATTATCCGTCTGTGGTTCGGGTAACGAATTTTCTGTGTCGGATTTTATATAACAAGACTTGTCAATGATTGTTATTGATGTATAATTGAAATTGCGTAGAGGAATATTCAGGTAATCAGTTTCGGGGTGATATTATGAACGTATCGTTGACAAGCAAATTGGAAAAACTTGTAAAACAGAAGGTGAAATCCGGTCTGTACAATTCCGCCAGTGAGGTGATTCGGGAGAGTTTGCGGCTTTTGGAAGAGCGGGACAGGATTAACGAAATCCGCATCAGGGCACTTCGGAAAGAAATCGCCGAAGGGGTAGAGCAACTGAGGCGTGGCGAATTTACGGAAGTTACGGACGATTCTCTGTCAAAGACGTTTGGCGAGATCAAGGCCCGAGGCCGCAAGAAACTGTCCGCCCGGAAGAAAAAACGCACCGCATGACTCGCTATCGAATCACAAAACAGGCCGGAGATGACCTGGAGGCGATTTGGCTTTACATTGCCGAAGATAATCCTTCTGTCGCGGATCAAGTGTTGGATACGTTTCAGGAGAAGTTCCGCTTGTTGGGTGAACATCCACAAATAGGTAGAAACCGGAAGGACCTCGGAGAAACCTTACGGAGCCTTCCTGTTGAGAAGTACGTAGTGATCTATCGCTACCGCGATGAATGCGTGGAGATCATTCACGTCATACATGGTGCGCGTGACATTCCGTCGCTTCTGTGATGCGCCCTGCTCATATCTCTTTTGGTTCGGGTAGGTTGATTTCGGTCAGCAGCGCTCCGACGGTCGCCAGCAGCGTGAAGAGGAATCCGCTCCACATCGCCGTTGCGCCGAGCCGCTCCATTACCTCGCCGGCCCCCGCGGCGCTGCCTCCCAACGCCGGAAGGAAGGTCAGCGCAGTGTGGACAAGCGTATATCCGACGGCCGTAGCGGCTGCACAGATCATCGCCAGTTTGATTCTTCCGGCCAGGTTTTTCCCGCCTGCGCCCAGTGTCACAGCAGCGCCGACGAGCAGAGGCAGCAGCACCGTTACCGCCCAGATGTTTTTCAGCGTCGGAAGCGTGCCCCATCCGGCCCGGCAGATAACGTCGGCAGCGCCGAACAGCACTACTGCCGCAACGATGATAGGCGCTATGTGCCAGACCCTCGGCTTGAGGCGGCTGCGGAGTTCCGTCCGTTTTTGCATCCGTCGTCGGATCGTCAGGGGCCAGTTGTAGAACAGGTCGAAAACCCCGTGCTCCATCAGCGCCCCGTGCTCGCCGAAGACCGGAACGATATGCACCGCCTCGGTCGCCCAGTGCCCCGCCATGAATCGCGCCAACGCCGGGTAGTGGTAGGCCATCTGAATCGGAAAGGCCAGGTACCCGACGTACTTGAAGAAGCCAAGGAAGACGGCAATGTTGTAGTCCTTGAAGTTTCGATCGCGAATGACCAGGTACACAACGTACAGCCCGCGGGTCAGCGAACCCGGCGAGATGGGAATCACCTGAAACAGCACGATGATTCCGGCCCCGATCGTCCACGCCTGCGCACGCGGCATTTCCGGGTGCGAAAGGACATAAATAATCGCTATCGCAACCGAGACGATCTGCGTTACAGGCAGCGTGCAGACGTGGACGGCCAGGGCCTTGAGGTACTTCTGTATGAACGGCTCCTTGACACGCGCGAGGATGCGTTCGGCGTCCTCGTCGGAGAGCATGTGTTTTTTCCGTCCCTCTGCCACCATGTCTCGCAGCCACTGCTCACGAGCGTCGGCGTTGAAGAACAACCGAATCGGGCGGACGAATACGTACCGGAGTTTCTCGACGGCATAGGCCTGGTCGGTCAGTAAGCGGTGCAGGAATATCGGCAGCAAAGAAAGAGCCGCGTGTGCGACGTACCGCCACGGCCACTCTCGTTCGGGCAGGCGGAGCGTTTTTTCGGCATCGGCGGTGGATACACGCCCATCGCGGTGCCAGTGGACCAATTTCTCGGCGAAGTGTGCGCGGAAGGCCCGGTGTGGATAGTCTCCGCCGTTCAGGATTCGACCGTAGTGGCGGCGATAGTCCGCCCTGCCCCATATTCTCCGAATCGCCCGGCCGAGGAGGGGAACCAGGCCAATCACGGCAAAGATAACCGTAAGGAACCGGCTGCGGCGCAAACGGCGTTCAGCGGCGTCATCGAGAAGCCCCTTCGCCCGCCATCCCGTTACCGCACCGTCGAAAATGCCTGACCACAACCGGCCGTCGTACAGCAGCCTGACGTGATGATGCGTGATGTCAGGCAGAGAATTACGATATGCCCGCTCGCAGACCTCCAGTTCGGCCAGGGCGTCGCGCAGGTCGGCGAAGTCCTCGGCGTTCGCGTCGATGAATCGCCGGAGTCGCTCCATACCGGGCCGGTCGAACTGCACCAGCGACCCGCGGGCAAGTCCCTTGAAGATGAGTTTGAAATCGACCGGACTCATCGGCAGCACCGGCAGCAGCGCCAGGCCCGCGCGGAAATCGACCGCCGTCAGACCCGCTGCCGGGTCGGCGTCCCCGTCGGCGTCGAGACGCTTCAGGACGTTGGGCTGACTCTTGGCCGTCCACCACTCGTATTGCCGCGCCAGTTCGGGCGCGCCCATCTCGTGCAGCAGGGCGACCAGATCGGCCATGAAGGTCTTCTTGGCGCGGTACTCCGGCGAGCCGCCGGGCTTGTCCGGGTCAAAATCCCCGCCCTTGCTCCGGCCCAGGTACTCGTTCACCTCGAATTGCCAGTTCCGCCCGTCGATCCACTCGCTTATCTCGCCGCAAGCGCCCAGCACCGGGTCCACGAGCGTTCCCAGCACATCGACGACGCACCTTTCGTCGCCGAAGCGGATTTTCGCAGCCCGTCGGATGAGTTTCTGCCAGATAGCGCCGGCCCGTGCGGCGGCGGGGTTGACCTGGAGGCTGAAATCGCCGCCGAAGCCGATCTTGTAAATCGCATCGCGGAATTTCCGCGAGAAATTCGACGGCGGGATGAGAATTTTAAGCGCGTAGTGCTTGCCGACCTCGAGGCCGAAGATTGCCTCGCCGTCGATGTCCAACACCTTGACGCGATAGACCTGTCCGGCAAAGCCCCCGCCGACGAACCTGTCCACCGCCACGCGGACAACCGCCTTCGAAGCCGGCGAAACGCCGGTAACTTCATAGGTCAACTCCCGCCCGGAACCGTACCGCCCGACACGCATCGGACGCAGGACGCCCGCCGAGCGAAACGCCTCTTCAAGCATCCGAC
>DAOVLS010000361.1 GCA_030631125.1 Planctomycetales bacterium | reverse complement strand
TGGAAGCGGCTGCGGGCGATGGTGAATCCGAAAAAGACCACCGTCTTCAGCGGGCACTGGCACAGCCCGCTCAGTTACGATTTGCAGGACGGAGTTGCGTATTATGTTCTCTCGGCCACCGCCGCCGGGTCCGGGGGCGCGCCGAAGAATCCCAACCGGATGCTGGGCGAGTTCCAGTCCTACGCCCACGTTGTCGTCGATAATGGCAAGCCGACCATCTCCATCATCCCGCTCGGCGAGGTCCTGCCGCACGACTTCATTGACCGCAGCGCCATCTATCAGTTGAACCTGCCGATACGGGCCGTGGCGCTCGGTTCAACGACCACCGCCGGCGGAGAGGTAACGTTGGACCTGCCCAGCCCGACCGTCGCGGACGCGACCTGCACGCTGACCTGGTCCGGCAAAAACGAGTGGTTCGTCGGAGGCCTGCCCAAGGCCGAAACGCTGACGATCCCGGCAAGTGCCGCTCTGCCCGATAAGCAGGTAGGTAAATCCGTCAAGCGAACTTATCGCATCAAACCAACCGCTGCGGGGTTGACACCGCCGGTGCTGACCGTCCGTTACGAGGTTACCGCCGAAGGCAGGACCATGCACCGCACCCGAAAACTGCCCCTCCAGGTCGTAGCGACACTGACGGCCCGGCGGGTAAAAGGCGTCGCCATCGACGGTAAACTGGACGACTGGTCCGGCGTACCGGCCCACCTCACCAATACCCGCCGGCGGGTCAAGGGGAGCTCCGTGGAGTGGTCCGGCCCGAAGGACTGCTCATATGAGACGCGAATCGGATACGACGACAAGAACCTCTACCTTGCCATTGATGTAACCGACGATGCGACGGTAACCGAGGGGGCAGGCCGCACATGGCAGCGAGACGGCGTGAAGGTTGTGTGGGACCCGCGCGGGCCGGCCGAGCGGGCCGGGAAATTCGCCGATCCCTGCCGGCAACTAATAATCCCCGTTCCTGCGGGGTCGGAAAAGACCGTGATCGAGGTCTGGCCTAAGGATGCCGCACTGGCCTCGGCCGTCCGCACGGCATGCCGGCGGCGCAAAGGCGGGTATGTAGTCGAATTAGCGATTCCCCTCTCGGCCGTGGGCAAAGATTTCAAGCCGACGGCGGACAAAGCGCTCGGCCTGGAAATTGTCGTCCACGACAAGGACAAAACCTCCGGGCAAACCGTTACTCGCATGGTGCTGTCGGGCGGAGACAATACCTGGCGAACCACAGCCGGCTACGCCGTCGTAACGTTTCGATAAAGGTCCGGCCTGATTAAGGAAAGCGATAGTTTATGGGAAACATCATTTATTTTGACCGGCGCGGGCCTGAAAACACAGCCGCGGTGATTGAGGTTGTGAAAAAACGCTGCGGGGAACTGGGAATCGAGCATGTCGTGGTCGCCTCCGACAGCGGGGCGACGGCGCTGGCGCTGGCCGAGGCGCTGGGCAAATCCGTAACGCTGGTGGCCATACCCGAACACGCCGGCTACGCGGGCGGGGACGAACCCTCGCTCAAAGGCGATGCGAGAAAGAAACTGGAGTCCAAAGGCGTCAAGGTCCTCATCTGCGCCCACGCCCTCAGCGGTGTGGCGCGGTCGATCGGCACCAAGTTCGGCGGGGTCAGCCATGTGGAAATAATTGCCCACACGTTGAGACGGTTCGGCGGGGACGGCATCAAGGTGGCGGTTGAGGTAGCGGTGATGGCGGCCGACGCCGGTCTGGTCCCCACCGACAGAGAAATCATCGCCGTCGGGGGCAGCGGGGGCGGGGCCGATGCGGCGATCGTCCTGAAGGCCGCTCATATGACAAACTTCTTCGACCTGGAAATCCGCGAAATCCTCGCCAAACCAAGACAGCGAGGCTGACAATAAAAGACCTTGCCGCATTACACTGCCTTCAAAGCAATGTTGATATGATTGGTCTGGAAAATCCCAGTCAGATAAATGGCATTGCGATTGGCAGCCGGTTTATCTTCTGAAAGAACCGCATTGGCCGGCTCCGGGGCGGAAACGCGATATAGGGAATTATGGTACTTCACCGAAAAGCCCTCCTCGGCGACCTCGATTTGAGATTCCTCGGCTCCGTCGGTCTTTATCAGTGGGACGAGAATGAAGACCGCCAAGGACGAATTATCAGATGTTACCTCATAGGAGAGGCCGGTTTGTGAAAGATCGTACTTTTCGGTAATCTTTCGGCATTGCCCGAAATCGCCCTGATAGACAACCTCGAAAACGGTGTTGTCCGCCGCTTCCTCGATAACATTTACCGAAACATTTTGTATTTCGTCTTCAAAATCGGCAAGGCGCTGTTCATTCCCGTTGTCGTCCAGCCAGGCCGGGCCTATGGCCAGATTCTTCTGTGCTCTAAACGTTCGATCAAGTTCATAGTGAACCGCCGGCGAGATGCTCCCGGACAAAGCCGTTTCAGGCCGAATTCCATTACGGTGAATTCGACCCAGCCCCGTGGCGTCTTCATGGTGATCGGCGCGGGTGTCAATCTCTACGTGATACCCGCCGCACGTGGCGAAAACCTTGTGAAAAGCGGGCCAGAGGTCGAAAACGTATCCCCCGACTTCAGCGGGAGTTATCACCTCGTCGATCGTTTCGTCCGCAAGATGATAGGCCGTGCCGAAAAGCGAGGCCGCCAGGAGACCATAGACGCTGTAATGCCCGTATGGCACGCCATCCCATAAGTCCATTCCATGCATCAGTTTCGGGTCGAAGCCCTGCTTGGTATGCCGAAACGGCTCCATGTCCATGATCCACGGCGTTGTCATTTTCACTGCCAGTCTTGCGGCGCGTTTGAACATCCCGGCTGTCAGCAGATCGCCTTGTTGCTTGTACGCTCTCGCCTGGCTTTCGCATAAACAGGCAAACTGGGCTTCGCAGTGATGAAACTGATTGCTCCTTCCGCCGAACGGCATCTGCCCCGTCGTCGATTGATAGAAAAGTGACGTCAACGCGCCCCGGCGGCAAATCTCCGTTATTCGGTCAAGATTCCGCCCGGAATACCCGTAACTGCAAATCAAGCCCAACTGCTGTTTGACAACTATGTCGTATGTCATCGGATCGTTCGGATCGCGATACATTCCAAACTCCGTGAAGTCCTCAGACAGATGGCCTATCGCTTCTTCAATCAGTTCCATATCGCCGCCGAGACCGCATTTGTGCTTGAAGAATTCCCCCGCCAGGGCGAAGACGAGAAAATTATTGGTCGTCCCATCCACAATGCATCTGTAGCACTGCCGCGGCCTATGATTACGCCAGGTGAGTTCCCATTGTTGCCGACGCTGTCGCGGGGCTTTATCTTTCAATGCCTCGTGGGCATACATCAGTTCCTTGGTCCAGAACTCAGGTGCACTGGCGACTTCGTCAAGTCGAAGCAGGCACGCCTCGTAACTCTTGAGGCAGACATC
>DAOVLS010000045.1 GCA_030631125.1 Planctomycetales bacterium | reverse complement strand
GACGGTTACGCCGTCGGTCTGAAGGTCGGGAAGAACAAGAAAAAAGGCGACTGGTCCGCCGGATACAAGTACGCCTACATTGAGGCCAACTGTACGCCGGGCGAGTTCAACGACAGCGACTTCGGAGGCGCTAACCGCAAGGGACATGCCTGGGGCGCCAAGTACAACCTGACCGATTCGCTGACTATCGGTGCAAAAGTCCTTTGGACCGAACCGGTTACAGACAACAACCAGAACGAACGCGACACCACCGTTCAGGCCGATCTGGTCTGGAAATTCTAATACCGGTGCGACCTGGGAGGAAAAAGACGAGGGAATCAAGGTCAACCGGCCTGCGGAGGGACAGGCCGGTTGACCGGAACCGGAGGATACACATGAACGACAGCCGTCTAATCTGGAAGATGAGATTCGTCAAATCCTATCCTGATGCCCACAACCATCTGCTGATCGGCCAGGTTACCGGACGGGATGAAGTCTGCGTGGAGTTGATGTGCAGGTCTTTCCACTACGGCCGGGCAGTCAACAGCCCCAAAGACATTACAATGGGAGCAATTGGCAAAAGAATCGTGCCCTGGAGCCGGATTGAAATCATCAATGAACTGCCTGCGAGTTTCGACTATCAGAACGCCAAACTGAAGGCCGATCAGAAAGGCGGCGTCTTCTTTTCCGACGGCCATTTTTCCTGTCAGATCGTAACGATCCTGGATAAACACTACTGATACGCACACCGGTGAGAGAAACGGGATATCCGGAGTGATACGACTCCGAGCGGAAAAAGGTCATCCTACTTCATTCTACCGGTTGTCGCGACAACCGGTAGAGCGGTTTGGGCGGCATTGCCAATGTCCCTCCAAGTGCTGATGAACAAAAGAAATATCTTTTTTGACAATGAGTTACGAAAAAACAAGGCATGAATCAGGAAACCGCCGCTCTATCCTGCTGAGCTACGGGCGTAAGCAACTCGGACACATAAGATCATGGACAACAATCGCCCCGGCGCGCGATACCTCGTGGCAGGTTTCGAGCGCCGACGGAAACGGCTGGAGTACCCGCTCGAAACTTCCCAGTGAGTAAGCAATTACCAAGCCATAGTTAGTAATCGGGACAAGTACCTCAACGGTAAGCTGTTCCTGAACCCAGCCGAGGCAAGATACATTGTGGATCGTCGTCGGCTGAATTATAATCATCATCGGCCGGAACATACGGGTGCAATTTTGGGCTGACTTCCATTTGAGTTAGTACAGAAATCAATCGATCGTCCGAGGAGAACATATACCGCCTTGCAATCAATGTGTGAAACACCGTCGATGCCAGCGCCGGAGTCGCCCGCCAATCCGGGCAGGGTGTACCTTATCCTGCTGGCAGTCTACTTTGGCTTTGTAGTGTATGGCAGCCTGGTGCCTCTGGAATTCCGGGACGTCCCGTTCGAACAGGCGGTCAGGAAGTTCCGCGAGATTCCCTATCTTCAACTCGGCATTCAGTCGCGGTCCGACCTGGTGGCCAATTTCCTGCTGTTTATCCCGCTTACGTTCGTGGCGATGGGGGCATTGACGCGGGAGAATCGCCGTCGAGGAAAACCCATAATTGCCGTCGCAACGGCTGCAACCGCCATTGCACTCAGCGTGGGAATTGAGTTCACGCAGATATACTTCCCCGGACGAACGGTTTCACAAAATGACATCCTAGCCGAGACCATCGGCGGCGTTGTGGGAATCGTGCTGTGGTGCTGCTGCGGCGGGCGGATAACACAGTGGGCAAGGAGCCTCCAGGCGGATCATGCGGGGGGACGATTGGCCGTCAATATCCTCAGCGGTTATGCCGTCTTTCTGATCCTGTATCAGATATTTCCTTTTGACCTGACAATCAGTCCGGCCGAGGTGTACCACAAGTGGAAGGCTTCCAAGGTCAACATTTTTCCTTTTTGCGATCCGGGCGGTGTGGCTGCGTACACTTTTTTGTCAAAGACTGTCGTGATGATTCCGATAGGCTACCTGCTTATGTTGTTGCAGCGCCGACGGCAACACTTGATACGCCGAGTCGTTGCTCAAGTCTGTCTCTTCGCGGTCCTGATCGAATCGGCCCAGTTGTTCGTGTTCTCCCGTTACAGTAGTTCCACGGACGTGGTGTTCGGGACGGCCGGGGGATTGTTGGGGGCCGGTGCAGCGATGATGTTCGGACCGGTGGCCAGTCGCCCTGTCCTCGAAACTGATTTTTGGAGACGCTGTGGTACGTGGATTAAGTTGATTGCAACAGTCGCGCTGGTCGGCGGGCTGGCGTGGGAAAAGTGGTATCCGTTTGATTTTGCCTGGCCGGTGGGAGGCCTGGCGGTAGGGGCGACGGAGATACTGGCCGTACCCTTCGCCCGCCAGTACGCCTCGCCTGAGTTCCTGGCGCTGTCTCAAGTGGTCCGCGAACTGACGGCGTTCTTCATCCTGGGGATGCTTTTACGGAGCCTTCTGGTTCCGGGGAGCAAAGCAGGTAAAATCGGCGGCGTTTTAGTTGTCGTGGTCATTGCTGTTGTGTTTGAGTTCGGTCAGGTGTTTCTTGCCTCGCGGACAGCCGACCTGACGGCGATGGTAATCAGCGGAACGGGCGGGATAATGGGCGTCCGGATGTTTCGGGGATTTGCGAGAGTATTCATCAAAACAGACCTCAACAGCACAAGCATAGCAAAGGCCGGTCAATCGCAATGAGCAGGCATAACACGGAAACACTTGCTGCACAAACCAACACCTCTCATCGGCGGCGGGTTGATGTAACGGTGCTGGTGATTCACAGTCTGATCGTGCTGTCTGTAACGGGGTTTATCGCATGTTCCGCAATGCGTCCCGAGGTAACGCTCGGACGTTCGGAATCGTCCCTGGTTCCCGCCGGATGGACAGCGCCGACGGGTGCGATTATTGTCTGCGGACTCGGATTGTTGGCGTTGGCGGCAGCGCCGATGTACCCGACGATCGGATTATGGGTTTATGTTATATTGGCTTACGGATTCGATCGGTACAGTCCGGAATACGATCTACTGCTGTGCTTGGGCCTGCTGGAGTGCATCGCGGCGCTGA
Source organism: Planctomycetales bacterium (assembly GCA_030631125.1). Next base: position 8,703 of record DAOVLS010000045.1, on the reverse strand, counting down.
CTGCGTTGGGATGGGCGGGATGGATGATCCGTCGCAGGCTGCGACCGGCCTTACCAAGCGGCCGCCTAGCGTGGGTCTTGCTGGCGCTGGTGATTTGGGTCGGGATCAGCACCACCGTATCGTTACTGTCCGGGGGGCACTGGCAGCCGTCGTTGAGGCATCATCCGGTCCTCTTCGCTGACGCACTGATTATGTTTCTATTGTCGGCGCAATTTTTGAAACACCGTCGCGATTATTGCCTTTTCGCCCTGGTACTCGGCATGACTCTGGGCATACGGTCGGTCTTGTTTCCGGACAAACTCCCGCTGTGCAACGATCTTTCGGGGTTGATTGTCGTTGCTGCGCCGCTCGTGGTCCTGGCAGCGATTATTGCTCGTGGCAAGATCTTGCAAGCCGCCTTCGTGCTGTTGGCAATGGGCCTGTTGTGGGTGCTGTACCGGACTCATAATCGTGCAGCCGCCGTTGCGGTCGTACCGGTCCTGCTGGTTCTGTGGCTGCAATCTCGGCGCAAAGTGCTTGTGCTCGCGTTGTCGCTGCCGGTGATCCTGGTGGTATTCGCCTTGTTCACGACGACTGACTACTGGCAGCGGTTCGCTGACATCTGGAGAGAAGGCCCACATCTCGGCGGCGCACAGGGGCGTCTGAATATCTGGAGGGCGGGTTTGAAGATGGCATCGGATCATCCGTTGGTGGGAGTGGGACCTGGGAATTTCGCCGCACGGATCGGGAACTACTCCCCCGCGTTGGCGCATTGTGAACCGCACAACAACTTTCTCGCCATGTTGAGCGAAACAGGTCTTCCGGGGCTTGCACTATATATTGCTTTTTTCTTCGGAGCAGTGGGCGCTGCGTGGCGCGCCGGACGATATTCCAAAAATGCATGGATCAGATCGGCTGCATGCTTTGTCGCGGCAGCCCTTGTCGCATACCTGACCATCGGCTGCTTTCTCACCCGGCACACGCAGATTCTCGGCTACATGCTCGCCGGCGCTACCGTGGCCTTGTCCCGGGAGGTTCCAGGCCGCAAGCCGACCGAGGACGCCTCAAAAACAGGGCAAGGCGACGTAAGTAACGCACATAGCGGAGGATAACAATGAAGCGAACGACGTTACTCAAAGCCGTTTTTCTGATTGCGTCCTTATCGGCAGCGGCGGTCCGGCCTCTTGCCGGGCTTCCGAAGGAAACCACGACGGCTGCAACAACACAAAAGAAAGACCTTAAGGCAGAAGGCGAGAAACTCGCCCAGGCGTGGACCGACCGCCTCGGCAAAGGGTACATCACCCGAATTGACTCGCGCCGCCGCATCGTCTTTGTCTCGGCTGTGGACAAAAAGGCATTGACGCGCGTAACACAACTGCTCGGTGCGTATCACGATATGCAACGCAAAATGTTGTTCCCCGAACCGCTGCGGTGGAACGTTACGGTCATCCTGCCGACGCTGAAGGACTACCGCAAACTGGTTCCCCACGCCAAGGCGCACGGCATCTACAGTGCGAGGAACCGCACGCTTATCAGCATCAGTTTCAGCAGCGTGCTGGTTCACGAATTCACGCACGCCCTCCACCACAACGATCAGGTCGCCGTGAACCAGAAGCACCCCATCTGGCTCAAGGAAGGACTGGCGACTTTGTTCCAGAGCGCGGGTTTCAATCTGAAAAAAGGCGAGTGGAAAATTCCAGTCGATGCCGGACTCGAGGTAGTGCAGAAGGCGTTGAAGGAAAAGAAAGCCCATTCGTTGCACAAACTGTGTTCGATGAAGCCCAAGGCGTTCATGCAGGATGCGGAGTTATGCTATCGGCAGGTGCGATACGTGATGTTGTATCTCCACCGGCAGGGGAAGTTGCAGCAGTTTTACAAAACCTACAAGGACGGTTATGCGTCCGACCGGACTGGAGTCAAGGCCCTGGAAGAGACGCTCGGTAAACCGTTGAAGAAGATAGAGTCCGACTGGAAAAAATGGGTGCTGGCCCAGAAGCCGCCGTGGCGTCCGGCCCGTAAGCATCGGGCGCACCTCGGCATACGGATGAAGCAAACACCGGCTGGAGTGAAGATTATCGGTTTCGTCCGCAATTCCTCCGCCCAACGGGCGGGGTTGCTGAAGGTCGGCGACATCATAATCTCGCTCGCCGGTCAGACCGTGCAGACGCCGAATGCGCTGACCGCGGCTGTCCGGTCCTGCAGACCCGGACACATCGTCGAGATAGAAGTTATCCGGAAGGGGCGAACCACCGTCATCAAGCACTTGCTCGGCTTGATGCCGAAGTAACACGCCCAGCATAGCGGTCATGACTATCCGGGTGATCCGTAGGAATACGTTTGTCTCGCGTTGGCTGCCAAAGTGGGCATAGATTGGCCGACGCCAAGGAAGTTGAAACCTCTCAGCAACCGCCGTAGTTTCTGCTCCGTTCGTTTGAGGTTGACTCGATGGCGCAGGCGGGCGAGTCGGCTCATGGGGAGGACCGGCTGGTCAGGGTCAAGTTCCCACGGATGGAGGTAGATCATGCCGGGCCGTCCGAGTTTTTGTGCCTTGTTTAGCGCGGCGGCGACCAAACGAACCGGCAGGAGGCGAAGATATCCCCCGCCGCCGACTGGCCAATTCACGCCCATCACACGCAGAGTCAGGGGAGGAATCTCCATAATTTCACCCCCTCCCGGACCGACCGCGCGATGAACGAATCGCGGCGCGCCGGGGACACCATAACGATCGTGACGGATGGGGAAGACCGACGAATCATATTCATAACCCGCCTCGGCGAGCACGTCTATCGCCCAGGCGGTCTTGTGCGTTATGGAGAATGTCGGGGCGCGGAACCCAACGACCGGTTTGCCGGAGATGTCCTCCAGCAGCCTACGGCTGTCCAGCAGTTCACGGCGGAACTGCTCCGGAGTAAGTCGTCCGAGCATATCGTGGCCCATACCGTGGGAGGCGATCTCGTGGCCGGATCTGGCGATCATCCGCACCACGTCGCGTTCGTGGCGGGCCACCCAGCCAAGCACGAAAAACGTGGCAGAGGCGCCATGGTCGGACAGGAGCCGCAGAATACGCTCCACGCGCGGCGCGAGGCGTTTTTCAAAAGAGTCCCACTGTTCCGGGCGCGTCCCGCCGTCGGCAGCGGCTTCAACCTGGAAATACTCCTCCACGTCGAAAGTAAGTATGTGCGGAACCCCGGTAGCATCATCGGCAGGCGGGGCGGATTGTTCTGCCTGTCGGGTCACTTTTCGCTCGGTGCTCCTTTGGCCAGAGCCTCCTTAGCCAACATCGCCGCCCTGGCTTCAGCAACCGTCAGTTTATTTCCACCGGCCTTAATGGCCTCGGCGCTGCTGACCGCCGCCTCCAGATGCCATCGCCTCAGGTTCCGGTTTCCGGCGTCTGCTTCTATAACACCCATGTGGTAATGCACTTCCGGCGAATTGGGTAGGCCTTTAACGGCCCGTCGAACCTCAAGCCGAGCTTGCTCTTTCCTGCCCAGAAGGAAGCAGACCCATCCCCTTGTATCGTGAAAGGCGGTGGCTTGTGGAGCGGCCTTGATTGCCGCCTCCGTCCACTGCAATGCTTCTCTGAGACGGACGGCGTCCTCTGGATACAACTGCGTAACAAGGTAAGCCGCATTATTGCCGGCAGATGGGCTCTGCGTTGCCTGCCAAACCTTGCGGTACAGCGACAGCGCCTCGGCGAGACGACCCGCCTTCTCCGTGGCGGTCGCCTGGGCCAAAACCAGAAAAGGATTATCCTTGTCGGTTTCTGCCGCCTTGCGATAAACCTCCGCCGCCTTTTCGTATTTCCCTTCGTTCATCAACAGCGAAGCGCGGATCATCCTGGCCAGCATGCAATCGGCCGGCCTGAGCGTTTCCAGCAAGACCTTCAGCGTGGCTGGGTCCGGTTGACTTTTAATGACCAAAGCAGCCGCCCACTGACACTTCGGGCGGGCCTTCAGCACCTCCATCGCCCACGATTTAGCGACCGGGGCCAGACCTAAATCTATCGCCACCATCGCCTTCAACAGGTTCGTCGTCTCGGAGGTAGCGGCCTTTGCATCTCCTCGCGCAAAGGAAACCAATTCAGCGGCGGCTTTCCTGCTGATGTCGCCGGTGCTCTTGAAGTTTGCAAGTCCCGTTTCGGCCTGCGATACCCGCCCAGCGGCCAAAGCAACGAGCAGCTTGTAACGCGACGGGATCGCCCCGGGTTTCGGCATCCCGGCAAGCCGACGATTAATCTGGTCAATTCGGCCGGACCACTTATGAATCGAAATCACATCGTCTTTCTGCACCGAAATAATTAAACCCAGCAAGGCGTCATGAAAATTCGCCTTCTCAACACTCGGCAGCATTTTTGCGGCCGAATCGGACTTGTCGTCCAGGTTCAACAGTATGGTTATATGTTTCCATAGCAGCGAGGGAGTGTCTTTGGCCATCCGAGATGCAAGTTCCGAAGCCGCTCCGCGATCGTTCGCCACAAGCATGACCCGGATTGCGAGGTAGGCTACTTTTACGGGTATAGGCCGGTTTTTCGCGAGCCGACCAACAAACGAATGAAAGACCTTCACAGCCTCGGCGGGCTTGTCCGCCCCAAGAAGCACCCTCATCTTCTGCACAAGCACGTCGGTGTTGCCGGGCCTGACCTTTTCAAGTTGGTTCAGGACTTTGAGTTTTTCCTCGTCCGTTTCCGTAATTTCCGCCAGTAACCGCTGGGCCGGAATGTATTGGGGCGAATAGACCGAAACGCTTTTCAGCATGTCTCTGGCTTGGTCCTTCTGCCCCAATCCGGCAAAAGCCCGTCCCAGGGCAAGTTGAATCTTCGGGATACCGGCATGTCCTTCTGCCGCAATTTTCTGAAAACATCCCAGAGATTGTGCGTAAAGACCCCGACGAGCAAACAGAAGTCCCTGCTCGTACAGCGCCGTCGCCCGACCCGCTCGGCCCAGTTTTTCCATCCGCTTCAACACTTCCAGCGCCTGAGCCAGCCGATGTTCCGCATCCAGCATCCTCGCCAGTATCAGGTATGTCCTGACGTTTCCCGGTTGAAGGTCTATCGCCTTTTGAAGCAGCGGAAACACCTCATTTCTTCTACCGGCATCGGAGAGCACCGCCGCACGCAACAGGTACGCCCCGGCGTCGTTCGGGGACAATTCCTCCACGCTATCGCACACGGCCAGCGCCTCTTCGACCCGTTTTATACGCACGTATATCATTGCGATTCGTCTGAGGGTAACGGTGTCTTTTTTCTCTGTGGCCATCTTGCGCAACTGCGCCAGTGAATCGCCTGCCTCCTTTCGCCGGTCCGCCGCGACCAGGATAACGGTCTTTGCCTCTATTGCCGCCCGGCGCCATGCCTGGATTCGGGACAACTTGTCCAGTTCGGAAAGCGCCTGGTCAACGTCCCCGCCGGCCGCCATCATCCTCGCGCGGAGCAACCGGCCTCGATTGCGGGAAAACTCCGAAGAACCGGCATTGTCAATCAAGCGGCCGTAGGCCTCGGCTGATGCAGTGAAATCACCTATGCGGGCAAACAATCGGCCCATCGTCAGATCAACCATATCTCGCCTGGCGCCGGGAATTGCCAGAAGGGCCTTTTCTGCTTCCTGCGGGCTGAGCCTGCCCGCCAGAACACCGGCAATCCGCAAATAAATAGGCAGTCGCTTCGGAGCCGCCTTCAATACCTCCGACCACTCTTTGAGGCATTTATCTCTCATTCCCTGGACCAGGTGGGCCTGTCCCAGCAAAAATCGCAACTGGTAATCATCGGGCGTTTTTTTCAACCCGGCCAGGCAGACATTCTCGCATTGTTTCGGCTGACCGCTGTTGAGGTAAATCATCGCCAACGACAGGCCCGCCTGCTTCGCGCCGCGAACCTTCTGAAGCGCTTGATCAATGGAAACGGATTCGCCGCGAAAGAGGCTCACCCTCAGGCGCAACAGGTTTGCAGCCATATTGGTCGCGTCAATCCGCTCCAGAACACTCCGGCACCGCTCCAGATTACCGGCGTTGAACAGCGCCCGCGCCAGCACCAGGCGGTAAGTAACATTCACGTCATCCATCCGCACGGCAGCTTGATATTGCTCGATCGCCTGGAGGACCCGCCCCGTAGCGGCATAGAGTTGGCCCAGTTCAAAGCAGAAACGAGGCTGATTGGGATTCCGGGCAAGTTCGTCGTTCAGAATCTTTTCGGCCTCCGACACCCGGCCGCTCATCCTGTTCGCCTGTGCTACGGCGAGACGGGCCTGGGTGGTTGCGGGTTTGCATTCAGCGGCGCGGCGCATAGCCTCGACGGCTTTGTTGTTGCTGCCAATGAGAAGATATCCTTCGGAAACCACAATCATCATCTCCGGACGGTCTTTGTAATCGGACTCGGCCTTTTCCAACGCCTTTTTGGCCAGGTCGGGCTGGTCTGTGCGCTTGGCCGTCTTTGCGAACAGACTGAGAGCGGCTGGGTCGTCAGGATGCGCCCGGTAGTACTCTTGCGCCTCAGTAAAGGCCAGGTGGTATTCCCCCTCCTGTAGAAAGGAACCGGCTAAATATCTGCGAGCTCGAGCGTTATCTGAATCGAGTCTTGTAACTTTTCGCATCGCCTCGCGCGCCGAGTCTTTCTCGCCGAGCGCCTGCGCCGCCAGCGCATAGGCGACATGGACATCGACCGCAAAACGTTTATTAAGCCCTAGAGATTTCGGCATCAGTCCAAAGAGAACGCCTGCAGCCTCGGCGTTGTTTCCCTGCTGCATCAGCAGTTTTGCACGGATAAGAAGGGCTTGGCTTTGTCCCCGATTTGTCTTGAGTATCTCCTTACAGAGTCGCTCGGCCGTTTCCGGGTCTCCGAGCATCACCGCTACGTTCGCCCTGGCCAGTTTGACCTTTAATTCCCCGGGATGCTGTTTCAACAGGTCGTCCAGGAGTCGGCAGAGATCCTCCAGCCGCTTCCGCCGACCGGCAATATCCGTCTCCTTCGCGATTTCATGGAAAGCGAGCGTCATTGCCGGAATGGGGGGAGGGGACTTCAGCGCCATAATCGCCTTGCGGGCGACGCTCAATGATTCCTCATCCCTGCGCCGGATACACAAATTCACTAACACTCTCGCGGCAATCGGGCGGGAAGCGTCTTTGCGAACGACTTCGAGAAGGGTCTTAATAGATTGATCGGCCACTTTGTCCGATTCGGCAAACGCCGCTTTGCTCTCTTTCCGCTTGGCGGCGGCCAGATCGACGCTGCGAGATGCTTCGGCGATACTCGCTTCCCGCGACAGCCGTTCACCCGTCCCACGCCAGGCAAGAGCGATTCTCTGATAGTTCAGGCCGATGCCCTGCTGCACCTCCAGAGCACGCTTCGGATCGGACGTCTTGACCTTCAGGAGAACCTCGTTGGCCTGATTGAATTGCTTTCTAGCCTCGGCGAGCACGGCGGGATCGACGAGGGCTTTCCCGCCGGCCATCAACCCGCCGGCAGGTAGGCTGTAACTTTCTGCCAGCGTGATAGATATCGAAACTTCCGTGGGGTTCAACCTGCCGGCTTCGGCCAAGACCGTTCGCGCATCGTTGTATCGTCCAAGACGAATGAATGCCAGCGCTTTGACGTGGTAACCCTGCCAGTCTGTCGGATACTTCGTAATATATTTTTCTGCCAGGTCCACGGCCTTATCGAACTTATTGGCCTGAATTGCCACCTTCGCCCGCCTCAGCATATTAGGACCGCTGCTTCGACGCAGGTACAACCACGTACCGGCAGTCAACCCGCCAAGAATGCCCATAATGACCAGGATTATGATTATGCGTCGCTTCATTTTTGCTTTCTCCCTAAACCCTTTCGCCTGCTACTGACGTGATTGCATCTTCCTGTCCCTACGGAAGTCCCCTGTCCAGATGCGGAACAGCGGCGCGAATCATCTGCACGCACCTTTGTCTGGCATCGGACAGGTTCGTTGTCACGGGCGTGGAAGTCTGAATCAGTGCGCCGCTGGCGTTCCGATCCAGAAACCCGTTGACGAAAATTACCAACTGCTGGGTCCAGAAACTGCTGGTGTACCTGCCGCCACACTTGTATGTATAAAGGAAATACTTTCGCTCGCGCCCCAACTGTACAACCAGTTCCCGACAATGGACGCTACCCCGCCCCTCCACATTGCTCACAACGACGTCCCCCTTGGCCACAATACCCTGACCGCTGCCTTCGAGGCACAAATCCGGAGGGTGGGTGCCCTTTCGATTGTCCTGACTGAAAATCACACATATGTCTATCCAGTCCATACTGATGGGATCGTACCGCCTGTACAGATAATCGCGTGTCTCCAGTATCGTCAGGGTACGATCATCGAGTTCGAGTTCGTAACTATTCATATTTCGGCCGCCGATGCTCAACTCCGCCGGCAGGGCCTTTCGGGCCATCTGCCCGCTCCAAAATGAAGGTCGCGACGGAATCAGCCACCATGCACCCACCGCTGAAAGCAGCACCAGTACCACCGCCGTTTGCCCCCACTTTCCGCCAACAGCCCCTACCAGCCGCGACCACTGACCCTCGTCGTCGGCAGTGCGACGTGCGTCATGAAAAAGCGGGAGAATCTCGGCGGGACGACCGACCACCTTGCGCGCCCACAGGATTAAACGCTCCAGACCGAACATCAGCCCGAACGCCAGAACGAAGATCAGCACTCCTGAAAAGTCGTGAAAAAACCCCGTCGCCGTCTTCACGTCCCAGATGTCCGCTATAAGGATCAGGCT
>DAOVLS010000243.1 GCA_030631125.1 Planctomycetales bacterium | reverse complement strand
GACGAAGCCATCAGCAAACTGGCCGAACTGATTGAAGGTAAATTCGGTGAAGAGTAAAGAATAGCGGTCAGTAAAAAAACGGTAAAAATATTGAACGCTGATTGCTGAAGGCTGAAGGCTCAATGCTGAAGGCTGATTAATTATGAAAATCAAAAAGGGCATTGGAGTTTCACCAGGCGTGGTGATTTGCCAGGCTGTTGTCCTGGACGCTGAGGAGTATCGCATTCCTGAGCGGCATATTAGCGCCGACCGCGCAGACGGAGAGATAGACCGTTTCGAAACCGCCCTGGATGGATCACGCAAAGAACTGGTCGAACTGCGCGACAGCACCGCCAAGCGTCTTGGAAAGGAAACGGGTGCGATTTTTGATTTTCACCTGGCGCTGCTGGATGACGAAGCCCTGCTGGTAAAAATCCGGGACAAGATCAAAAACGAAAACGTAACGGCTGAATTCGCCGTCGCCACCGTCCTGCGCGAATACGCCAGGGAGTTTCTCCAGATGCCGGAGTACCTGGCAGAGCGGGTCAAGGACGTCTATGACATCGAGAAGCGTATCCTCCGCCGGTTAATCGGTCAAAGCAGGGAAGGTCTCGGAAACCTGACCGAAGACGTTGTCGTTCTCGCCCATGACCTGACGCCCTCGCAGACGGCCGGCATGGACCGCAACCACATCCTCGGTCTGGCCATCGACGCCGGCGGACGGACAAGCCACACCGCCATCGTCGCCCGTGCCCTCGGCATCCCTGCCGTTGTCGGGCTTAATGATGTAACCGTCTCCGTCGATGCCGGAGATATGATCATCATCGACGGTAATCGCGGCGTCGTCATCGTCGATCCGGACGAAGCCACTATCCAGGAGCACCGCCGGTTCCTTAGTCGCCAGGTCGAGTTCACCCGCGAACTGGACCGCCTGCGCGACCTGCCTGCCATTACAATGGACGGGCACGAAATAACGCTCCTGGGAAACATCGAATTCCCTTCCGAGGCAGCGAACGTCCTGGCAAAGGGTGGACATGGAATCGGGCTGTACCGAACCGAATTCCTCTACCTCGAAAAAGAAACCGAACCCACCGAAGAGGACCACTACCAGGCATACTGCAAGGTAATCGAGGTTATGGAAGGCCGACCCGTGTGCATCCGCACGCTCGACCTGGGCGCTGACAAGTACACACAGGCACATTCGCTCATACAGGAGCGAAACCCGTTCCTGGGACTGCGAAGCATCCGCTTCTGCTTTCAGCACCTGCATATCTTCAGGACGCAGTTGCGGGCCGTTCTGCGGGCGTCAATGAAGGGCGATGTGTCTATCATGTTCCCGCTGATTACCACGGTGATGGAACTACGCCAGGCCAAGATGATTCTGCGCGACGTGATGGAAGACCTGGAAGAAGAAGGCGTCGAGGTCCGCACAGACGTACCGGTGGGGATGATGATGGAGGTTCCTTCAGCGGCGCTTCAGGCCAACCAGTTCGCCCAGGAGGTGGACTTCTTCTCTATCGGGACCAACGACCTGATCCAGTACACGCTGGCGGTCGATAGGACCAACGAGCGAGTCGCGCCGCTGTTCTCGGCTGCACATCCGGCGGTGCTGCGACTGATAAAGGATATTATCCGCGCCGGACAGCGGCACGACGTCGGAGTAACTCTTTGCGGCGAGATGGGTTCCGACCCGGAATACATCCTCCTGCTGCTGGGTCTGGGACTGAGGACGCTGTCTGTGGCTCCGCCCATGATCCCCGAACTGAAGAAGGCGATACGCTCGATTACAATCGAACACGCCCGCCGGGTCGCCCGGCACGTGGCGAAATTCAATACCGATAAACAAATAGTCTCCTACCTGCGCAACCAGATTCGCGAAGTGATGCCGGAAGCGTATTAAAAGAAAAGACAGGGACTGGGGACTTGGGACCAGGCAAAAACCGGAAGAACGGAATACCGGACATCCGGCGTGCTCGCTTTAGCGAGGCATGACAGAACATTCGACAAAATGGGCGGTATGGTTTTCCGTCGAGAGTGATTTGCGGTTCCTCTCGCACCGCAATACAATGACGCTGTGCGAACGTTCAGCCGCTCGCGCCAAACTACCGATAAGGTTCTCTGAAGGCTTCAATCCTCGCCCGAAACTGTCTCTGCCCCTGCCTCGCCCGGTGGGCGTAGCCAGCCGATGCGAATTGTTGATAATCGAACTGGAACGGGACGCCGCCGACCCGGCATCGCGCCTCGAAAAGCAGTTTCCCGAAGGAATAAAATTGATAAAGGCTGAACCGCTACCGGATAGACCCAAGGTGCAAATCAGATCGGTAACGTACGAACTGGCACTGACCGATACTGAACAAGAGCATATAGAGACCCGTCTGGAATCGCTGAAACAGGCTGGGAAGTGGGAAGTTTCCCGACGTCGCAGCCCCACCGACGATAAACCGTTCGACGCTGCTCACGATAAACCGCCCAAGCCGGAAAAATCTATGGATATCAAGGGGCAAATAGGAAACATCGGTATATTGCCATCAAACGGGAACGACAAAAAACTGTCGTTCACGCTTGCGCCTGAGCCGCCCGCCGGACCCATCGGGCCTGAACGGGTGCTCAGACTGCTGGGGATGGACGATATTACCGAAGCCCTCGCCAAACTAAAAAAAACAGCCCTGGAGTGCGAATTCTGACGCACCGGGTACAGAAACAAAGGAACGCAAAAATATGACAAAGGAAATGTTGATAAACGCCCAGCCGGACGAGTGCCGGATCGCCATTGTAACCGACGACAGCCTGACCGAACTTTACGTCGAGCAGGCATCGAGCCTCTCGCAGGTCGGCAACATCTACAAGGGCCGAGTAACCAACGTCGAGCCGTCGATCCAGGCGGCTTTCGTGGATTTCGGCAAGCCCAAGAACGGTTTCCTCCATATCTCCGACCTGAACCCGGAATATTTTCCCAAAGGACAGAATAGCCCTGAAGCCGTCGGTAAAAAGCGTACCCGCAAAGAACGCCCCCCTATTCAGAAATGCCTCCGCCGGGGGCAGGAAGTAATCGTCCAGGTCATCAAGGACGGTATCGGCACAAAAGGGGCGACGCTGACAACTTACCTCTCAATTCCGGGACGATACCTCGTACTGATGCCGGGAATGCACCGGCTTGGCATATCTCGAAAAATTGAGGATGAAACCGCAAGGACCAAGATGCGCGCCATACTGGAAGAACTCCAGCCGCCGGCCGATCTCGGCTTTATCGTGCGAACCGCAGGGATGGACAGGTCAAAGCATGACCTCCAGAGGGACCTGAACTACCTTACGAGGTTGTGGAAGGTCATCGAGCAGCGAGGCAAAAAGGCCGGCGCACCTGCTGAAATATATCAGGAATCCGACCTGGTCATTCGCACTATCCGCGACGTCTACAATTCGGACATCCGGCGAATCATCTGCGACGACGAAGCGGTAGCCTGCAAGGTCAAGGAATTCCTCCGTCTGATAATGCCGCGAACGAGCAATCGTGTTGACCTGTACAGCGATCCGATCGGCCTGTTCTACGCCTTCGGCCTGGAGCAGGAAATCGAGAACATCGGCTCCCCTCGCGTTCCCCTCGCTTCCGGCGGGTCATTGATAATCGACCAGGCCGAGGCGCTGGTGGCTATCGATATCAACTCCGGGCGGTTCCGCGATACCGACAATGCCGAGACGATGGCGCTTCGGGTGGACACCGAAGCGGCCCGCGAGATTCCCCGACAACTGCGCCTCCGCGACCTCGGCGGCGTGATCGTCATCGACTTCATTGACCTGGCCGAGGAAAAACACTGCCGGCAGGTTGAGAAAATACTCCGCGAAGAGGTCAGGAAAGACCGCGCCCGAACAAAAATACTGCGGATGAGCCGGTTCGGCATCGTGGAGATGACGCGCCAGCGCGTCAAACCGTCGCTGGCAAACGCAACCTCGCGCCCATGCCCGTACTGCAGCGGTCTCGGGCGGGTCAGATCCGCCGGATCACAAACACTGGCGATACTACGCACGCTGCGACTGGCTGCAAGCGATGAACGCATTGCGAAAATCGAACTGACCATCGCCGAGGCAGTTGCTGAACACATCTTCAACCATCATCGCCGGGACATTACCGAACTGGAAAAGGCATCACAGACGCAAATCCTCATCCACGCCGGCGCCAACCTGCCTATCAGCGAGACCAGATTGACATGCAGCGATGCCCGCGGCTCGACGGTCCAATGGGAAGCAGAATCGGCCGTCGCCGGAAAAACCAACGAAATCCCGACAAGGGAAATCACCCTCGCCGACCTGGCCGCCTTTCGCAAGCAGCCACTTGAGGAAGCAAAAAAAGCACCAACCGGCGAAGCCGACGACGCCGTCTCCGACGACTCGAAGAAAAAGAAAAAACCCCGCCGAAAACAACGAAGCCGAAAGAAAAAACCTCCCACAGAGACCACCGAGGCAAAAGAAGAAACCGACGAGATAAAAGAAGAAAAGGAAAACGGAAAAGAGCCTGAACCCGAACAGGCGAAAGCAAAAAAGAAACCCCGCCGAAGACGACGAAGCAGGAAGAAAAAAACAACCTCCGAAAGCAACGGCGAAACCGCAAGCGATTCTTGACAAGTGAACATCAAATTACACTAACCGTGAATCTGAAAATCCGCCGTTCGACTGCGCTCGCGACAGGCAATCCGCAATGGAATCACGCTTTGCAGTAGTCGATCAGACGGGCGATTTCGCTGCGGAGTTCATGTCGCGGCACGATGCGATCTATGAAGCCGT
>DAOVLS010000294.1 GCA_030631125.1 Planctomycetales bacterium | reverse complement strand
GATGATCTCGTAACCGGCGTGGGACAGCTTCATGCTGACTATGTGAAGGATGTGAGCCTCATCGTCAGCTACCAGTATTTTCGGAGGCGATTCTGTTGCTTCCTTCGCGTTCACTTGTTCTCTCCCGCCCGTCTTCGCTTCGCTTCGCCGTGGCGGGCCTGCCACGGCGAAGCGAAGCGAAGACGGGTGCGACTATTCCAAAATCGGCAACTCGAAACTGAACGTGCTGCCACCGTCGGTTTCGCTGGTAACCGACAACTTTCCGTCATGCACAGACTCAATAATGTGTTTGACCAGCGTCAAACCCAAACCTGTCCCCTTGGCCATCTTTGTGTGATCCTGTACGCGGTAGAACTTATCAAAAATATGGGGTAGTTCTTCGCTGTTGATGCCGACACCGGTATCGGTAACTTCGCAAACGGCTACGCCACGGCGCTCGTCCACACTCGTCGAGACGGTTACCGTCCCGCCGACGGGGGTGTACTTGATGGCGTTGCTCGTCAGATTAAGAGTGGCCTGGTATATCATGTCCCTGTCGGCCTCTACCTGGTGATATGCCGGTACCAGGCGGTCGATCAGCGTGATGTTCTTGGCTTTGGCCTGTGGAATCACCACGTCCAGCGTCTGCCTGACTGTTTCCGTCAGGCTCATCGGCTCGCGAACAACGCGGACGACGCCGGACTCGATCCGAGAGATATTAAGTATGTTCTCGATGAGCCGGCTAAGGCGGTCCGCCTCGCCTGCGATGATCTCGTGGAACTCGCGTTGGGTTTTCTCGTCGGTGGCCTCGCCGTCCAGAAGCATCTCCACATACGCCTTGATTGACGAGAGCGGCGTACGAAGTTCGTGCGAAACGCTGGAGACGAAATCCGTCTTCATCTGCGAGATTTCCTTCTCACGCGTTACGTCGTGCAGGACCGCCACTACGCCGGAAACCTTCCCTTCGGGGGTCATTACGCAGGAAAGGGTCGCGCTGAAGGTACTCGGCTGACCCTTCTGGTCGATGGTGTGCTCGACCACCTTGCGAGTAAAGCGGGGCGGCCTCTGCTCGCCATGTTCTGCCGTTGACGACCCCCTGTGTCCGCTACTGCGTGTCTCGCGTATCAGTCTCACCAGCGTACCGTCGTGAATCACGTGGTCGATGTTCTTCCGCAGGCTGTGTTTCAGGCTGAACCCCATCAGTTTTTCAGCCGCCTTGTTGGCGAGAATCATCTCGTCGAAGCGATTGGTAACGATGACCGCATCGGAGATGGAAAAGACGATCGCCTCGGTATGTTTCTTTTCTGCGCCGGCGATGCGGGACTGAATTTGCAGTTCGCGGTTTTCGGACTGAATCTGTCCGAATTCATCCCTCATAACGGTCAGGAAGCGGTTCAACGGCGCGGTTATCTGGACCAGTTCGTCGGCCCCGTCGATCATCAGCAGTCCGATCTGGCGCTTATCGGCCATCTGCTTCAGTTGAGTTGCGATGCCGCTGACTGTGCGATGAACGTTTCGCCAGAAGACAACCAGGATCAGACAGGTCAGCGCAGCGATCAGACCCAGCACGAGGGATCCCAGCGTCCGGGTATGCACTTCGTATCCGCGCACAGCCATGGTGGTGGCGTAGTATGCGGCGCTGGCGCCGAGGGAAATCAGCACCACGCTTGCCAGTCCCACTCGCTTTGCTGTTGTCATGATCTAGTCCACGCCTGCCTACCCCTTCGGGTCTGAGCCTCATGATCGAAGACCGATAGGCCGGGATTACACGTATTCTTGACGCTTAATTTCTGTCGCTGTTCCCGCCAACCATTGCCAGCAGGTTTTTTGCCAGGTGGTTCGCCGGGTCTGCCCGCAATGCCGCCATGTAACATGCAGCGGCACGGTCGTTTCGTCCCTGTGCCGAGTAACACCTGCCCAACATACACCACAGCGTCGGGTCGTTCGGGTTCTCCCGCGCCGACGCTGCCAGGATCCTCAACGCATCAGATGGGCGGTCTTCCATCAGCATCGCATAGGCAGTTACTACGGCTATTTTCAGCCGACCCTTATTACTACCGGTAGTCGTGCTCTCGTTGGTCAGTTCCAGCGCCCGCATACCCGCGACGATCCCGCGGCGCCCGTCGCCGTCGGCAACGGAGGCCTTGGCCAGTGACAGCCATACAGGCCAGTCGCCGGGTTCGATTTTGACGGCATCTTCATATGCGACCTTTGCCTCGCGCGGGCGATTCAACGCCATGTAACTGTCGCCGGTCATAATGTGAATCCAACAAGACCGTGAGACCGAAGAATCGCTGTTCGGTAACCCTGACGCCAGAATCCGCAGTTGTTCCAAGGTCCGGCGATAATTTCCGGCAAAGAAATGCGCCTTTGCCAGCGATTCCCGTATGGACCTGCCGGACTTTTCGGAGTCGGGTCCTTGCTTCATATCGAGGCGCTGCTGAAAGAAATCGGCCGCTCTGGCGTAGTTACCCGCCAGCATTGCAACTTCGCCGGCGAGGAGAAGCATCGACTCTTCGCCGCCCGTTCCGATCCGCTGAAGGCGGACCTCCAGCAGTTCCAGCGCGCCTTTGGGTTTTCCCATCGAGACCAGCACTTCAGCCGACGCCATGACGTACGCATCGTTGGACGGCTCCAGCGCGCGAGCCTTTTGGTAATACCGTAATGCTTCGGCGTACTTACCTGTCCTTTCCATCGCCTCGCCGTGAAGATAAGCAATCTCCGCACCCCTCGGCGCCGCGGCGGCGTCGGTCTTCAGATTCTCCGATAGCGTTTCGGCATGTTGCAGTTGCTCAGCGGCTTCTTCGTGGCAACTCTTGCCAAGCAGGACTTTCGCAAGAAGTATCCTGGCGGGAAGGTGATCGCTGTTCATGCTCAGGGATTCCATAGCGCACGACTGCGCCTTATCGAGGCTTCCGGCCTTGAGGTGCTCCTCGCCTACACTACAGATAATGCGGGAACGGGCCTGATGCCATTGCTTGTGTGACTTGACCTTTTCCTTTTGCATGAAGTTGCAGCCTGTCAGCGCCACAACCGCCGCCAGTAATATCGTGTAACGTTTCATAGTCAATCCTTTCTGCCTGCCGGTAGGCAGGTCTGAACCACGCCAGGGTTTACCCAATCTCCGTATCTTTCCCAAATTGACAGGCTCGGCCAAAAAAACACTTTATTCTTTTTCCGGTTTGGATACAGGCGGGGCAGGAGCGCCGGCCGACTGCTCCAGAGGCAGTTCCAGTCGTCTGCCTATGCCCAATGCGTCGCGGATTTCCTTCTCAAGACGCATCCCATCTCGCGGCTTGAGCGGGATCATAACCTTCTCGGCCGGTTGGCCTATCTCGGCCATAATCATCCGCTGGATGACGTATTTGGCGTCGGAGTGTCGCGGTTCATTCGCCCAGATGGCCTCTTTTGTCAGGCGCTCTTTAAGCCTTATTGCCTCGGTCATTCTCGGTTGAAGCGACAGTGTCATGTTCAGGTCCCACAGCGCCCTGGAGCGATGACCTCTGGCGATATGATGTCTGGCCCATCGCATCTGGGTCTGCGCCAGTCGGCTTCGTCCGAACCACATCATTTCCCGCCTCAGGCCGAGGCGGAGGCGGTCTATCTCGTCTTTGTACTGTTCGGAGACGACCTCGTCGGCGGGGTGCTTGATAATGTGGGGGGTGATGAGAATTATCACCTCTTCGCGGATTGTCTCATCGGAGCGTCTTCGGAAGAGCGAGCCGACGACGGGAATGTTGCCCAGTCCGGGCACCTGCGAACGCCCGCTGGTGGTGCGCTCGCGGAACAGTCCGCCGATAACGATCGTATGCCCGTCTTTGACCAGAACGTTGGAAGTGCATTCGGTGGTCTGTTCAAAGGGCAACTGGTCGGCAGTCAGTCCTCCGGTGGAGTCCTCGGGGTGGATTTCAAGGCGGATGTACCCGTCGGATGCAATGTAAGGTCTGACGATCAGTTGAGTACCCGTTTCGAGGAATTCGACTGTCTGCGTGGCGGTGGTTTCCGTAACGGTCGTGGTCAGGTACCCGTCCTTGTTTCCGACCATGACTTCGCCCCGCTGCTTGTTCATTACCAGCAGTTTCGGATTGGCCAGGACGACGATGTCCGTGATGCTTTCGAGGGCACGGAGCAGAACGCGGAACTGGTTATAGACGAACCCTATGCTGATTCCGCCCGGATCGACGCCGGCGGTGAAATCGGTTCGGAAGTTGGCCCGAGGTCGATCCAGTTGAGCGTCCGGCACCGCACCGGGCGTCAGGTCCGTCAGGTCGGTG
>DAOVLS010000380.1 GCA_030631125.1 Planctomycetales bacterium | reverse complement strand
GCCTGTCAAGCCAGACAGACTCACCCTTGCGAACCTCCGAAGATGTACCGGGTTGATTTATCATCGCTTTGGTCATGGTATTACTTTTCGCACCTGTCTGTCAAATGTCGCTCAATCCGTGAGACGGCAGGCTCCGGACGAAGCGGAGCGAAGTCCCGGCAACTCATGAAAGGTGGGACTCCACTTCGTTCCGTCCGGAGCCTACCCCTGACTCAACCATTGCGCGATGCGTCCGGCGGCGTCGGGGCGGGATAAACCTTTGGCTGACGTGCGCATCGCTTCGAGTCGTTCGGGGCTTCGCATAATCTCCAATAGCGACGCCCGCAGCGCCCCGGCATTGCAGGCGGGGTCGGCGGAATCGTTAACGATTACAGCCTCGCCGGCGGAAACTATCTCGACGGCGTTATGCTCCTGCTGCCGGTCACGGTGATAAGGATACGGCATCAGAACCGCCGGGGCGGCGACCGCAGCCAGTTCGCCCAACGTCGCAGCCCCCGCCCGGCAAAGCACCAAATCCGCAGCAGCATAGGCCAGGTCCATCCGCTCGCAAAACTCCACAACACTGCGATGAATCGCTCCGTTATCGACCCGTGCGACCTGCTCGAACTTGCCCGGACCTGATACGTGCAGAACCTGCCATTCATCGGCCAATTCGTCCAGGTCGGCTTCTATCGCAGCGACGGCCTGGTTGATATTATCCGCGCCCAGACTGCCCGCCATTATCAGAAGCGTTTTTCGGTCAGGCCTGAGGCCGAAGACCTTTCTCGCCTCCTCAACGTCGCCGGCAATCAGCCCTGCCCGGACCGGGCATCCGACCATTTTGACTTTGACGGCATGTCGTCTGAAGGCGTCGGCTGTCCGCTCGAACTGCGTGAAGATGACATCGACTTTCGACGCGAGGCGTCGGTTCGCCAGCCCCGGCGTCGCGTCGATACTCATCAGGGCGGTTCGCACGCCCGCTCGCGCCGCCGCTTGCGTTACCGGAACGGCGGCGAACGCGCCCAGACCGAAAACCGCCGCGGGGCGAAGGTCGCCGAGCAAAGTCTTCGCAAGTCGCCGAGCGGACGAATATGACGACAGGAAATCCCGCCAGCCTCGCAGCCCACGCGGGAACGGACGGATTGGCTGGACGACGAAAGCGTACGGCGTCGCCGACAGCGCTCGACGGTCGATATCCCTGTCGGAACAGGCGAAGACGATCCGGCAGTCAGGCTTCAGACGGGTCAATTCCTCCGCCACTGCCAGAGCCGGAAACAGATGCCCGCCGGTCCCGCCGCCGGCGAAGATGTAAATGGGTTTGGTCATTGATTGGTTATTTTCTTTCTCGAACTGACTGATACTATTAAAGCGGTCGCCGCGGACATCAGCAGTAGTGAACTTCCCCCGGCCGAGACGAACGGAAGCGACACGCCGGTCGGCGGGGCCGGTGGTATGTTAATTGCAATATGCAGCGCCGCCTGGAAGGCTATCAGAAACCCCAGCCCCCCCGCCAACAGCGCCCCAAAGCGGTCCGACGCTCGAATGGCCGTCCTGCAGGCAAGGAACAGCCAGAGAAGCAGCAGGCCTATTACGAGAATAGCGCCGAGCATTCCGAGTTCCTCGCAGATGTTGGCGAATATGAAGTCGGTCTGACCTTCGGGGAGGTATCCGTGCTTGGCAAGTCCCGCGCCCAGGCCGGCAGGTTCCGCGCCGCTGCCGACGGCAATCAAAGCCTGTCCCGGCTGGTATGTGGCCGGATTGGCCGGATCGGCCGGGTTCAGCATCGCCTCAATCCGCGCCCAACGATGCGGAACGCAAACCACAAACCGATAAAATGCTCCCGCGCCAAACGGTACAAGCCCCGCCAGGTAATACCACCTCACTCCCCCCACCAGCAGCACCACCACTGCGGTAACGCCGATAATCCCGGCTGTACCGAAATCCTCCGTAACCACCAGTCCGACCGAAATACCTATCAGTGCAACCGCCGGGACGAAGGTTCGCGTGAAACTGCGAACCTGAACACCTTCGTTACCAAGAAAGGCTGCCAGGATTATCAGCAGTGCGATCTTCAGCACCTCCGAAGGCTGGAAACCGACCGGCCCTAAGGGTATCCATCGCAGATCGCCGCCCACGCCCCGGCCCACGCCTGGAATAAACACAGCCGTCGCGGCACCCATCGCCAGGACAAATATCACCGCCGCCGGAACCACAGCCAATCGGCGATAATCCATCCGCCACAGAAGACAAAGCATCGCCATTGCCGCAGCGGCGAATATCGCCTGGCGGACAGACGTCCGCTCATACCAGGCCGATGCCCCAGACCGTCCACCGGTTATGCTGAATACCATCACCACGCCGACGGCCATCAACGCCAGCGTCGTCAGGATCAGGCCCTGTCCGGTAACGTTCTCACGCAAGGGAATCCGTTCCGATTTCCAATTGCCAATTTCCAATTGCCAATTCCCGGTAGCAGTCTGTAACAAACAATTTACCAAGTGAGTGGCACGGTCAAGCGTAGCGAAGCGAAGCTTGGCCGTGGAATGCTCAATTGTATTACACCCGCCACGGCCAATCTTCCGCTGCGCTCCAGATTGACCGTGCCACCCAGCCGATTATCTTAATTTCAGCGTTGCCAGCGCCGCGGCGGCGAAAAGCGCGCCCAGCAACCAGAACCGCACCACCACCTTGGATTCGGCCCAACCGAGCAGATGAAAATGATGATGAATAGGCGTACAGAGCCATATCCTGCGCCCACCGGTGGCCTTGTAGTACAATACCTGCATCACGACGCTGACCACTTCCATTACGAACACCCCGCCGACGATGAACAAGGTCAGTTCGTGGCGGGTTACAATGGCGATGTATCCGATAAGCCCGCCCAGCGGCAGCGAACCGGTGTCGCCCATGAACATCTGCGCAGGCAGGCAGTTGTACCACAGGAAGCCGATGCACGCCCCGATCATGGCTGCACAAACCACCGCCAGTTCCGCTGCCCGCGGCACAAACGGAAGGTGCATGAAATTTGCCCAGTCCTGGTTGCCCGCCACCCATGAGAGGATAAGAAATACGCCGGTAACAAACACCATACACCCGGACGCCAGCCCGTCCATACCGTCGGTC
>DAOVLS010000454.1 GCA_030631125.1 Planctomycetales bacterium | reverse complement strand
CCTTGCCGACGAGATAGCCTATACGTCCGCCGACTTGTCCGACGCCCTGGCAGCCGGTTGGATAACCGTCGAGCAACTTGGGGATTTGGAACTCTGGCGGCGAGCAGCCGAACAGGCCGAGCGGGAAATACCGTCGGCGCGGGCGATTCACAAACGTATCTGCGCCTGCCGGGGCGTCCTGGGCATCCTCGCCGACGACGCCCTGGCCGAGACTGCCCGGCGGGTCGAGCGGTTGGGGCCGAGAAGTCCGGCTGACGTACAAAAGGCGCCGCAGCGCTGCGCCGCCTTCAGCGACGAGACGGCGGGGATGCTCGAAAAATTGCAGGGATTTCTCATGGAGAATGTTTATTTGCACGCCGAGTCCCGACAGCGCCACGCCGACGCCAGGCTGGTTATAACCGGGCTTTTCCGGGCGTATGAGTCCGAACCGGCATTGTTACCGGAACGCTACGCCGGAAGGATTGACAATGACGGGCTTCATCGTGTTATATGCGACTACATCGCCGGTATGACCGACCGGTTCTGCCGGAATGAATACCAAAAGGGGGGAGAATAGGAAATTTCTCACGGAAATCGACCATGGTAAAAGAACAGACAAGAAAATCGTGGGCTGAACCATTCAAGATCAAGATGGTCGAACTGCTCAAGATGACCAGTTACGAAGACCGTCAAAAGGCGATTAAGGAAGCGGGGTACAACACGTTCCTCCTTCGGTCCGATGACGTCTATATCGACCTGCTGACTGATTCCGGGACCTCGGCGATGTCCGACCATCAATGGTCCGGGATGATGATGGGCGATGAAGCCTATGCCGGCTCGCGGAATTTTTACCACCTGTGCGAGGCAGTGGAGAAATACTACAGTTACAAGTACACCGTCCCGACCCACCAGGGCAGAGGCGCCGAGCACATCCTCTCGCAGACAATGATCAAGGACGGCGATTACATCCCCGGCAACATGTATTTCACCACGACCCGCCTTCACCAGGAGATGGCCGGCGGGACGTTCGTCGATGTCATTATCGACGAGGCGCACAACCCTGCCGACCCGCACCCGTTCAAGGGTAACGTGGATTTTGAGAAACTGGACAAACTTATCAGCGAGGTCGGCGCGGACAGGATTCCCTACGTCTGCATCGCCACGTGCGTGAACATGGCCGGTGGCCAGCCGATCTCGCTGGCGAACCTGAAGCAACTCCGCCAGTGGTGCGACGGGCACAAAATCCCGATCGTCCACGATATGACCCGCGTGGCTGAAAACGCGTTCTTTATCCAGCAGCGCGAGGAAGGTTGCGGAGATATGTCGGTTGCGGAAATCGTCTATGAGATATGCTCGCTGACGGACATTGCGACGATGTCGGCCAAGAAGGACCCGATGGTCAACATCGGGGGTTTCCTGGCGATGAACGATGAGTCGCTGTACCGGAAGGCGTGCAACATGGTGGTGATTTACGAGGGTCTGCACACCTACGGCGGGATGGCGGGGCGAGACATGGAGGCCTTGGCCATCGGCATACCCGAATCAGTCCACGACGATCACATCCGCGCTCGCGTCGGGCAGGTGGAGTACCTGGGCGATAAAATCGCCGCCGGCGGCGTTCCGATCGTCGGGCCTATAGGCGGACACGCGGTCTTTCTGGATGCCAAGCGATTCCTCCCGCACATTCCTCAGGAGCAGTTCCCCGCACAGGCGCTGACAGCGGCGATTTACGTCCAGTCGGGCGTGCGCTCGATGGAGCGCGGCGCGGTCTCGGCCGGACGTAATAAGGACACCGGCGAAAACTACATGCCGAAACTGGAACTGGTCCGCCTGACACTTCCGCGACGGGTCTATACCCAGGCGCACATGGATGTAACGGCGGAAGGCGTTATCGAAGTCTTCGAAAATGCCGGAAAGGTCAAAGGTCTGCGGATTACCTACGAACCGGAAGTCCTGCGGTTCTTCCAGGCACGCTTCGAGCCGATAGAGTAAAAGCATAAAAAAGCGCGGCGGTTCAGAAGAACCGCCGCGCAAATCTTCCTCAAAATTGTATCAACCGGTTATTCTGATTTTTCTTCGCCGGTTTCGTCTTCGTCGTCGGGTTTTTCCTCGGCTTCCGGCGCTTCATCCGACGG
>DAOVLS010000282.1 GCA_030631125.1 Planctomycetales bacterium | reverse complement strand
CGTCATTCGCACGATCTCGCCGGGTCCGAGGTAGGAGTGTACTTCGTAATCCAGGTTTTCGAACGCACAGGTTTCCAGCGTAGCGGCCTGCGCGCCGGGCTTTTTCCCGATGACAACGGGCGTCCTTCCGAGCCTGTCCCTGGCGGCATAGACGCCTTCGGGCGTTGCCAGAAGCAGCGAGCAGGAACCCTCGATGGATTCGAGAACGTTCCCGATGCCGTCGGCGAAAGTGCCCTTCTGGTTTATCAGTGTCGCGACGAGTTCGGTTGGGTTGATTTCCCCACCGCTCATTTCGGAAAAATGGGTGGTCCTTTTTCCGAATGCTTTTTTGGCGAGTTCCTCGGCGTTCCTGACCACTCCGACCGTTACGATGGCATAGGTGCCGAGGTGCGAGCCGATAATCAGCGGCTGGTCTTCGAAATCGCTGATGACGCCGATTCCGATGTTTCCTTCCAGGTGCGGGACGTCGTCCTCGAATTTCGTGCGGAACTGCGCGTTTTCGATGTTATGGATGAATCGCGTGAAGCCGCTTGCGTTCCACACCGCCAGTCCGCCGCGTTTCGTGCCGAGATGAGAGTGGTAATCCGTTCCGTAAAACAGGTCGTCAATGCAATCGTCTTTGGATGCTACGCCGAAGAAACCTCCCATCGTTGATTGTCCTTTCGTGTTATGTCGTTCCGTCGAATGCCGATGCCGGCAGGGGCGCGACAGAGCATACCAGAATTCATCCGTCCGATACAAGCAAACATGAACTGCTCCAGGTCCGGTGCGCGCCCGGATTTTCCGGCCACTACGCAACGGCCGATCTTTCGCTACGGCCTACGTCCTGAAAATTCCAAATCACAAATTCCAAATCACAAACAAATTCGAAACTACAAATTCCAATATCCCAAACGCACGCCTCGTCAGATTGAGGTGCTCTACGAAAGACGGACACTCGAGGGGAGGTTATACTGCCGCCGCCGATGGTCGTCAGCGTTACCGACGCGATCGTTACCAGCGAACCGAGAGCGCACTGATACGCCTGATCGGTGCATCGCGAGGTCGAAATTGCCCGATTCGCCAACGCTTTGCGAGTCCCGCACTCGGCTTCCATCTCTTCGTTCGCCGCTTACCGGCGAACGAAGACTGCCACGACGTAGCCCGTAGGACGAAGCCGGGCTCTTTCCCTAATCTGATATCATGGCGGGACGCGAACTACGCACCTTGACAGTGTCGATTACCCCCATTAAACTGACTTGCGTGCTTGGATAAGGTCGCGCTGTGCCGACTTGAGCCGCTCTGTAGCGGTCGGGAAACTTTCGATAATACGTCAATTCCCGGGTGAAAGCCTTATGCTCAGCGTCTCATCCGGGCTTGTAGGAGAGATTCAGATGGACCTGAAGGGCAGGCGCTTCCTGGTAATCGGAGGCGCGGGTTTAATCGGCTCACATACCGTCGATGCCTTGTTGGCCGAAGATGTGGCCGAGATTCGGATATTCGACAATTTTACCCGCGGCAGCAGGGACAATCTTGTCGATGCGCTGTCTGACACCCGTGTGAATATCTTCCCGTTGGGCGGGGAAATCCTCCATCGTGACATTCTTAAAGAGGCCTTTCGGGACATTGACGGCGTCTTTCATTTCGCCGCGATGTGGTTGCTGCATTGCCATGAATTTCCGCGATCGGCGTTCGAGACGAACATCGGCGGGACGTTCAACGTGCTGGAGGCGTGCATGGACAGCGGCGTCCGGCGCCTGGTGTATTCCTCTTCCGCTTCGGTGTACGGAGATGCGGTCGAGGAGCCTATGACCGAGGACCATCCGTTCAACAACACCAATTTTTACGGCGCCACCAAGATCGCCGGAGAGCACATGTGCCGGGCGCTGTTTCACCGGTGCAGGGACACCGCAAAAAGGTTCGACTACGTCGGGCTGCGATATATGAATGTCTATGGCCCCCGCCAGGATTATCTCGGAGCGTACATCTCCGTGATTATGAAGATACTCGACCGTATCGACAAGTCTCTGCCTCCGGTGGTCTATGGAACCGGGTCTCAGGCTTACGACTTCGTGTATGTCAAGGACTGTGCGGTCGCCAACGTGCTGGCCATGAAGTCCGACACTACCGACACGTTTTACAACGTCGGGACGGGCACGAGAACCACGATTAAGGAACTGGCGGAGATACTCCTCGATATTACCGGCAGCGATATGGATATCCGATACGAGCCTGCCGGGACGACCTTCGTAAAGAACCGCGTCGGCTGCCCGAAGAAGGCGACCAGGGAGATCGGCTTCACAGCCGAGGTCCAACTGGCCGACGGGTTGCGCGAACTGATTGACTGGCGAAGGACGCACAAGGAAGAAGTGGCCCGCCGAAGGCGTCTGGCGGGAGTAGCGGATGACTGAGAAACGGACAATTCCAATAGCCCTGCCCGCAACCGGACAGGAGGAATGGCAGGCGATGCGCGAATCGGTCATGACCGGCTGGCTGACCCAGGGGTCTAAAGTCGCCGATTTCGAACAGGCCTTCGCCCGACGACACAAGGTCAGGCACGCACTGGCCTGCTGCAACTGCACTGCCGGGCTGCACTTGATCCTGACGGCTATGGGCATCGGTCCGGGCGACGAGGTGATCATCCCTTCGTTCACATGGATTTCCACGGCCAATGCGATCATGTATTGCGGGGCGAAGCCTGTGTTCGTGGATGTGGACAGGCTGACCTACAATATGGACCCCGCCCTGGTGGCTGAGAAGGTTACTGATCGGACGCGGGCGATCATGCCCGTTCACCTGTTCGGCCTGTGCGCCGACATGGACGCCATTGCCGCAGCAGCGCCCGGCATACAGATCGTCTGCGATGCAGCCTGCGCGTCGGGCGCCTTCTGCAAAGGAATACCGGCAGGGGCGCTGGGACTGGCGTCGGCCTTCTCCTTCCACCCGCGAAAGCCCATTACCACCGGCGAAGGCGGGATGGTTACAACCCAGTCAGACGAACTGGCCGATAAAATCAATTCGCTGCGGAACCATGGCGCCAGCGTCTCCGAAGAACAACGACACCACGGGAAGCAGCCCTATATCCTTCCGGAGTTCAACGTGCTGGGGTTCAATTATCGAATGACCGATCTTCAGGGCGCGGTGGGTATGGCGCAGTTGACCAAACTGGACGGATTTATCGAGCAGCGGCGTCGCTGGGCGCAATTTTATAACGAGCAGCTGGCGGAGGTGCCCTGGCTTCAGACACCCGTAGTGCCGGAGGGGCAGGATCACGGATGGCAGTCTTACGTGTGCTACGTTCACGAAGACAAATCCCCGCTGTCCCGTAATGCCGTCATGGAACGGCTCTTTACCGAGGGTATCAGCACTCGCCCGGGCACGCACGCCGTGCACATGCTGGGTTTGTATCGCCGGCGGCTGGGGCTGCGGGAAGATGACTATCCCGTCTCTCGCGACTGTGACCGGTTCACAATGGCTCTTCCGCTGCACAATCGCATGACGGTCGAGGATCTTGAATACGTGTTGGACGCCATCAGGGCGATCTAGCGGAGGCGAAAACCCATGTCGGCATTCGAACGTCTCGGTATCACGCCTGTACCCGCCGGTAGCGGGGATAACAAAGAATACTCCCATGCGCAAAAGCAGACAAAGCAGACGTTTTCCTTCAAGTGGGGCAAGCGGCATACGTATGGATCGCCGGTTGTTGAGGCGGTTCAGATAAAATGGCTCTTTGAACGCTACTGTGACGGCGACCCGCAGATGTTGGATAAGTGGTTGGCCGGCGGGCGGAAGATCATTCTCGACGCCGGCTGCGGCGCGTGCTATTCGGCGCTGCTTTTCTTCGGCGATCACCTGAAAGAGCACGATTACCTCGGCGTCGATATCTCCGACGCCGTGGAAATCGGTCGGCAGCGTTTTGCAGAAAAGGGCTATCCGGGCGACTTCCTCCAGGTAAGTCTGCTGGACCTGCCCATCCCCGATGAGTCGGTGGACATGATCTTTGCCGAAGGCGTACTGCACCACACCGACAGTACGGAAGAATCGATACGCTACCTGGCGACCAAATTAAAAAAGAGTGGGCGTTTCCTCTTCTATGTATATGCCAAAAAGGCGGTCATCAGGGAATTTACGGATGATTTTATCCGGGACGGTCTGCGTGAGATGAGCGACGAACAGACCTGGGAAGCCCTGATGCCGTTGTCCAGACTGGGCGTCGCCCTAGGACGTTTGAACGTTGAAATCGATGTGCCGGAGGACATTCCCTTCCTGGGTATCAAAAAAGGCAAGATCGACCTTCAGCGATTTTTCTATTGGAATATCTGCAAGATGTACTATAGGCCGGATTTCGATATCGAGGAACTG
>DAOVLS010000092.1 GCA_030631125.1 Planctomycetales bacterium | reverse complement strand
GGCCCTTGCCTCCCGCAGCGAGTTCTACACCGCCTACACGCCCTACCAGCCGGAAGTCTCGCAGGGAACGCTCCAGGCGATTTACGAATACCAGTCGGCAATCTGCCGGCTGACGGAGATGGAGGTCGCCAACGCCTCGCTCTACGACGGCGGAACCGCGGTATATGAGGCGGTGATGATGGCGATGCGGATTACCGGTCGCAACCGCGTTATCGTCGATGAGGCCGTCAACCCCGTCTATCGAAAGATGCTGCGTTCGTACACTTCCAACCTCGGCATCGAGTTCGTCCAGACCCCCTGGCGCGACGGCCTGGCCGACCGCGAGAAAATCGCCGCCGAACTGAACGACAAGACCGCTGCGGTCGTTCTCCAGAACCCGAACTTCTTCGGATGCCTGGACGATCTCACCGACCTTGCCGAAGCCGCTCACAAACAAGGGGCATTGTTGATTGTATCGTGTTATCCGATTTCGCTGGGCATCGTCAGGACGCCGGGGCAGATGGGCGCTGACATTGTCGTCGGCGAGGGCCAGAGCCTGGGCTTGGCCCTGGCGTTCGGCGGACCTTACCTGGGCTTCATGGCTACGCGCGAAAAATTCGTCCGCAGAATGCCGGGCAGGATCGTCGGGAGGACCGTCGATGCCGACGGGCGCGACGGGTTCGTATTGACGCTCCAGACGCGCGAGCAGCACATCCGACGCGAAAAGGCCACCTCCAACATCTGCACCAACGAAGGCCTCTGCGCACTGACCGCGACGATTTATATGAGCCTGCTCGGCGCTGAGGGCCTGGTCGAACTGGCGCAGACCTGCGCCGACAAGGCCTCTTACGCACAGAAGCGCCTGCTGGAGATACCCGGCGTAACGACGCATTTCCCGAACCGCTGGTACTTCAACGAGTTCGTCCTCCGCCTTCCGGTATCAGCCGAGAAGATCATCCGCCGACTGCTGGAGCGTGGCATCTCCGCCGGTTTCCCGCTGAGCCGCTATTACAGCGGTATGGACAATTCGCTCCTTGTCGCCGTTACCGAGAAACGCACGAAAGAGCAGATCGACTTACTGGCACATACGCTGGAGGTCAGCTTATGATTGCGGATTGCGGATTGTGGATTTCCCAGGGACGAAAGCCCGAACGGGTGGCATCAGATGGTGACTGTCCACATTTGAATAGGAAAAGGTTATAATGACGCACAAAGACTATCATTTCAGCATCACGGTCTCGACTGACGATTTGGCCGTCTTGCACTGCCTCCGTGGTCTGAGCATGTTTGCCCAGAAGGAAGGGAACAAACGAATTCCGTGGGGCGGAACCGGAGAGCAAAACTGGGAGCGCCACCACCACCAGGTCACATTTCATTTCACATTACCCGTGTATCGAGCCGAATTCGAACAACAAGCCAAACGACTCTTGTCTGGAGGAGTGTGGAGCAAGGTAGGTGATAGCGATGAGAATCCTGCCACACGGCAAAAAGAAAAGGAGTCGTGGTTGTGACCGCCTCATCACAACAAGATAGTAACGGTTAACTATCTCAAGGATTGAGTCAATGAAATTGATTTTTGAAAAGTCCGTTCCCGGACGCCGGGCGTATCGCCCCGTCGATAGCGGTATAGACGCCCAGATCGGGATCCCGAAGCGATACCTGCGAGACAGGCCCGCGGCGCTTCCGGAACTGTCCGAACTCGACGTCGTGCGGCACTTTACGGAACTTTCGGGCCAAAACTTCGGCGTCGATACCGGCTTCTACCCGCTCGGCTCCTGCACGATGAAGTACAACCCCAAGGTAACCGAGCGAATCAGCCACTACCCCGGCTTCGTCCACCTGCATCCGCTGCTGCCGCAGTTACCGGGCGGGGAAATGCTGGTCCAGGGGGCGCTGGCTGTGCTGCACGACATTGACCTGATGCTGCGTGAGATTTGCGGTATGGCGGCGTTCACGATGCAGCCTCTGGCGGGCGCGCACGGTGAACTGACCGGCGCGATGATTATCGCCGCCTACCACGCCGACAAAGGTAACGACAAGACGACTATCCTTATCCCCGACAGCGCACACGGGACCAATCCGGCAAGCGCCGCCATCGCCGGATACGACGTGCAGACGATTCCATCCGACGAGAGCGGCGTGATGGATTTTGACGCCCTGTCGGCGGCGATGAACGACAAAGTCGCCGGCGTCATGCTCACCTGCCCCAATACGCTGGGGCTGTTCAATCCGCGGATAAAAGAAATCTGCCGGATGGTCCACGACATCGACGGGGTGGTGTACTACGACGGGGCGAACCTCAACGCCCTTCTCGGTCGCTGCCGGCCCGGAGACATCGGCTTCGACATTGTCCACGTCAACCTGCACAAAACCTTCGGAACGCCCCACGGCGGCGGCGGCCCGGGAGCGGGACCGGTCGGCGTATGCGAAAAACTCATCCCATACCTGCCGACATCCGTCATCGCCGACCGCCCTGACGGATCGTACTGGCTCGACTACGACAGACCGAAATCCATCGGGTACATCGCACCGTTCTACGGAAATTTCGGCGTCATCCTCAAGGCCTACATATATATCCTCATGCTGGGCGCCGACGGGCTTGAGCGGGCTTCGGAAAACGCCGTCCTCAACGCAAACTATCTCAAAGAGAAACTCAAGCCCCACTTCGACCTGCCTTTCGGACAGACCTGCAAACACGAGTTCGTACTGTCGGCGTCGCGCCAGGCCGAGCGGGGCGTCCGCGCACTCGATATCGCCAAGGCGCTGATTGACCGGGGCTATCACCCGCCGACGGTCTATTTCCCGTTGATAGTCGCCGAAGCGATGATGGTCGAGCCGACAGAGACCGAGAGCAAAGAGACGCTCGACGCCTTCATCGCCGCGATGATCGAGATTGCCGAACTGGCCCAAAGCAACCCGGACGAACTTAAAGGCTGTCCGCGAACGACGGTTGTCGGAAGGCTTGACGAGACACTCGCAGCGAGAAAACCGGACCTGGCGTCGCTGTGAACTGGAACGCATCGCATTTTGAGCGCCGGGTCTGCTGATATGTGTTGAACGGAGATGGATTTGTAATATAATATGAGAGCAAGGTTTCTGGCTTCGTTTCCCAATGGGCGATGAATAAGCATGAAAAATTGTTAATTCGGGTTTTGCGCGGTGCGTCTGATGCGAACATCCCGTTCACTGGATTGTGCGGGTCGTTGCGTTTTATCGGGTTTAAAGAACGCATTCGAGGCAGCCACCATATCTTCTTCAAGGAAGGTATTGAAGAGATTTTGAACTTGCAGCCGAAAGGGTCACAAGCCAAGCCGTATCAGGTAAAACAGGTCAGGAAGATGATTCTGAAGCACGGACTTATGGGTGAAAGTCATGAGTAAATATGAAATCATTATCTACTGGAGTAACGAGGACAACTCGTTTATCGCCGAGGTTCCGGAATTGCCCGGCTGCGCTGCTGACGGGACGACCTACCAGGAAGCTCTCGCCAACGCGGAAATTGTCATCACCGAGTGGATCGAGACAGCAAAGGAACTGGGCAGATCGATTCCCCAACCTAAAGGGCGCCTGCAATTTGCATAGTCGCCAGCGAACCCGATTGGGCGTTTTTGGGGTAGGTCTTTTATGCGCAGTTACGACGTAATCATTCTCGGTGGCGGTCCGGGCGGATACGCCGCCGCTCTGCGGGCGGCGATGCGAGGCGCGAAGGTCTGCTGCATCGAAATGGGACACCTGGGCGGGACGTGCCTGAACGTCGGCTGCATACCCACAAAGGCGATGCTCCACGCCAGCGAGATTTATCATCAGATTAACCACGCATCCGATTTCGGGTTGAACTGTTCCGGCGCCGCCGTGGACGGTCCGGCATACATGGCCCGCGTCGGAAAGGTAGTCGCCGGCCTGCGAAAAGGCGTCGAGGGACTGCTGAAGGCGCGCAAGGTTGATGTAGTCCGCGGCAGGGGCCGACTTGTTGCCGCCGATACCGTCGCCGTTGAAACCGGGGACGGAACCGAGCAGGTCCAGGCCGGTGCGATTATCATCGCAACGGGTTCGGCGCCGGCCCGCCCCGGCTTCCTGCCGGACTCGCCGCGAATTATGACCACGAACGAAGCCACCACCGCCGAACGCCTGCCCGAAAGCGTTATCATCGTCGGCGGGGGCGTCATCGGGTGCGAATTCGCAACCATCTATGCCGAACTCGGCATACCGACGACGGTTATCGAGATGCTGGACCGCCTGGTTGCGAACCTTGACCCGGACGCCTCAAAGATAATCGCCCGCAGCCTCAAGAAACGCGGCGCGACAGTCCTGACGGGCAGCAAAATCGTCAGCGTCAAGGCGAGCGATTCCGGCGTGGTTGTCGAAACCGAAGACGGTAAAACCGTCGATGCCGCTTGTGTGATTGCCGCTGTCGGGCGCAAGGCGAACATCGAAAATATCGGCGCTGAAGACGTCGGCGTGGAACTGGACGGCGGAATCATCCGCGTTGATGATCATTGCCGGACGAATGTCGAGGGCGTCTATGCCGTCGGCGACGTAGCAGAAGTCCGCCAGTACGCTCATCTGGCGACGCGAATGGGCATTATCGCCGCCGACAACGCCACAGGCCACGATGCCCGCGACGACCGGACGGTCGTACCGGCGGGCGTCTATACGCACCCGGAAGTCGCCGCCGTCGGGCTGACCGAAGAGCAGGGCGAAAATGTCCGCGTGTCGGCTTTTCCGCTGCGGGCCAGCGGTATAGCACACGCTTACGGCGAGATTGACGGGCAGGTAAAAATCGTCGCCGATACCGAAACCGGAAAGGTCCTCGGCTCACTGGTCATAGGTCCGCACGCCACCGACGTCATCGCCGAAATCGCCCTGGCGATGCGCAACGGGCTGACCGTCGAGAATATCGCCGAGACCGTCCACGCCCACCCGACCTTCGCCGAGGCGGTGCTCGAAGCGTCCGAAGCGTGGTTGGGGCTACCGCTGCATACGCTGAAATAAATCATGTCCGAACTGGTATATCTGGATCTCGGACGCGAGTCCTATGAATCGGCGCTGGAAATTCAGCGACGATTGCTCGAAGAGGTAATCGCCGACGACAACGAGAGAGTGTATCTCCTGCTCGTCGAGCACGACCCGCCGGTTATCACGCTTGGACGGAGCGCCGAGAGCGAACATATCCTTGCTTCGCGGGACCGGCTGGCGCGCGAGGGCATCGAGGTCTGCGAATCCGCTCGCGGCGGGGATGTAACCTATCACGGGCCTGGGCAACTCGTGGGTTATCCGATTATGCGGTTGGGTCGAGGCGGGCGGACCGTCCGCGGATACGTCCGCGACCTGGAAGAAGTTATCATCCGCCTGCTGGGGCGCTTCGGCCTGAAGGGAAAGCGGGCCGAAGGCGCCATCGGCGTTTGGGTCGGGGATGAGAAAATCGCCGCTATCGGCGTCGCGGTCCGGCGGTGGGTCGCGTGGCACGGCTTCGCACTGAACGTCTCGACAAACCTTTCGCATTTCGACTTTATCGTTCCTTGCGGGCTGGACGGCTGCAAAGTTACCAGCATGGAGAAACTGCTCGCATCAGAGGTGTCGATTCAGGAAGTCAAACAACCGTTGGTTGAATGTATGGCCGAGGTGTTCGGATTCGAGCCTGCCGTTCCGTCTCATCGCG
This sequence comes from Planctomycetales bacterium, assembly GCA_030631125.1. The sequence continues at coordinate 2,415 of DAOVLS010000092.1, read as the reverse complement.
GGCGTTTCCCGCCTTGGTTGCGGAGGCGAATCCCGCCTGCGGGCAGGAGCGCCGAGGTTCGCCGATTGCTGGCCGACTTGAAACTTGAGACGGTTTGCGCCGGCGCGAACTGCCCGAACATTTCCGAATGTTTCGGCAGGGGCACTGCGACGTTCATGATCCTGGGCAACCGATGCACCCGCTCATGCCGATTCTGCGCGGTTCCGACGGGCAACATCTCGCCGCCGCGCGCCGACGAACCCGAAGCGGTAGCAGAGGCGTCCGAAAGATTGAAACTCAAACACGTTGTCATTACTTCAGTAACCCGCGACGACCTGCCCGACGGCGGGGCAGAGCACTTCGCAAAGGCAATCCTCGCCGTCCGCCGCCGCCTGCCGAAAACTACAATAGAGGTGCTCACGCCTGATTTCCAGGGCGACGAGGCCGCAATAGACACCGTCCTTTCCGCCGGCCCGGATGTGTTTAACCATAACATCGAAACCGTTCCGCGACTGTATCCAAAGGTCCGCCCGCAGGCCCAATACAAACGAAGCCTTGATGTACTCGAATACGCAAGCAGTAGGCTGGGACGGAGCGAAGCGGAGTCCCACCTTCCTTACGCAGACGAACAAAATACAGAACAAAGGTGGGACTCCGCTTCGCTTCGGCCCAGCCTACGGAAACTTTTCATCAAAAGCGGTTTGATGGTAGGTCTTGGCGAGACTGTCGAAGAAATCCGCGACGTGATGCGTGATTTACGCGCGGTCGGCTGCGATATTCTGACCATAGGCCAATACCTCGCACCGTCGCCGGAGCACGTGCCTATTGAGCGATTCGTCGAACCGGGCCAGTTCGACACAATGCGGACCGAGGCCCTGGCGATGGGATTTTCGTCCGTCGCCGCCGGACCCTTCGTCCGAAGCAGTTACCGTGCGGAAGAGGCCTTGAAAGCAGGCAGGGATGCATAAGATTCAGGGGATAAAAAAAGGGGAAAATGAATATTCCCTGTTCATTATTCAATATTCTCTTATCTCCTGCATCCCCTGTATCCCTGCAAAAAATGGTCCTGCAAACTGACTCCAAAACGACGAAAATGGGGTTGAAATTTACGTATGAATATGTAAGAATACTACCGGTAAGAATCAAACTCCGATAGATTTCTCAGGAGAAACACTATGAGGGTAACGGCAAAAGGTCAGGTAACAATCCCTATTGAGATTCGCCGGAAGGCCGGCCTGCTTCCGGAGACGGAAGTGGATTTTTCCGTTTCCGGCCGGAAGGTGATCCTCCGTAAAGCGCCAAGCCGTCGCAGCCGGGGAAGCAAGGTGGTCTCCGATATGCGGGGACGGGCTACGACAAAGATGTCCACCGAACAGATCATGGCGTTGACGCGGGGTGAATAATGTCCGATGTCATGGTCGATTCGAATGTCCTGCTGGACGTCCTGACTGAAGATAAGAAGTGGTTTCCGTGGTCGGGCCGGATTCTCGAACAGTATGCCGAGGATCACATCCTCGTAATCAACCCGATTATCTACGCGGAGGTTTCAATCGGGTTTGACCGAATTGAAGAGATGGACGCCGCGATGCCGGAGACAATGCTGCATCGCCGGGCAATCCCTTCCGAAGCGGCCTTTCTGGCGGGAAAATGCTTCGTGAAGTACCGCCGGCGCGGCGGGCGCAAACGATCGGCACTCCCGGATTTCTTCATCGGCGCACACGCAGCCGTTGAAAAAATGACACTGATTACCCGCGATATCGCTCGTTACCGCACCTATTTCCCGAAGTTGAAAATCATCGCCCCGTCATAGACCTGACAGCCAGTGTTTAGCCCGAAAGGCTATAAATAGGATAGCCCAGGACAACGCCCTGGGTTTGAAGGGTGTTACAAATAATGCTTCTACATCTATTGATAAATATAATCGACGGGTTATACTAAAAGCGAAGTAACCCCCCTGGAGATAGCATCTCCGGGCCGACGCCCCCTGCGAAGGGGGCGTTTCTATTTGACATAACGCTTATTATAGCGAAAATTGCTTTGCTGCTCTTGTGCTTTTTGAGCATTCATCGACATATCACAGTCCCAGCAGTCTGGCGGCGTTTTCGCGTGCGACTTTCTGGAAAATTTCTTCGCTGATTCGCTTTTCGTCCCGGAATTTCAGCAGGAGGTCCACCAGCGGCGTCGGCGTTCCCGGCACGCAGATGTCCGTTCCGAACATCAATCGGTCCTGGAACTCGTCGAGGAATTTCGCCGCGTAGTCCGGATCGCGCGCAAGCGCGTTGCATCCGCTGTTGGCCGACAGGTCGCCGTAAAGATTCGGATACCGCCGGAATAGTTTCGGGATGACGCCTTCTTCTTTGACCGGGTAATCGGGGTATTCATCGCGGTCGGCGGGTGTTTGTAGCGGCGCCATCTCCGCCCAGAACGCCTGCGAGT
>DAOVLS010000219.1 GCA_030631125.1 Planctomycetales bacterium | reverse complement strand
GAATATGAAGGAGCGAGATTATGCCTTTGTTCCTCACTTTTTCCGAGCGACGCTTACCGCTTACGAACAAACCAACACAATGGGAATTGTACCACACGTTGCGTTTTTGTCAAGGAAAAAAGGGGGAAACACGTGTCAGAACGGCTTATTCGCAGGGCGCATTTCCTCCGCGCCGCCGGCAATTCTTGAACCCCGACGCGTATGGTGGTAAAAGAGAACCGATGAGCGGAAAAAGGTGGGACTTCGTCCCAGCCTACAATTAGGGAGGCGATAAAAATGTCTATGCGACGTGGACTGTTGTGTGTGTTTTCAATTATGGTTTTCATCGGCCTGGCGATGGGGCAGCCGTCAGACCACGACACGCCTGCCGTGCCAGGGACGACCAAGCCTGTTACCTCACGCCCGGCCAAGCCTGCCGACAAGAAATTCGACGACTCATGGCTTGGCGAGATCGCGCTGGAGCAGTTGAAGCAGGTTGTCTTGTCTCAGCAGGATTCTCTGCAAACCGGGGAAAAGTACCTGGAACTGGCCACGCTTATGGAAAAGGCGATCCTCGCCCGCCTGACCTGCGGGCATATCGATGAACTGAAGAGCCTTAACGATATGGTCTTCGTACTGCGGGCGAGCAGGCATCTGCCGCTGACCTACGAAATCACCGGCGACGGGAAATTCGCAAAGTGGCTGATAGAGCACCGGGCGGTTTCCCGCCGGTTGTTCCGGGCCATTGAGGACATCCGCCTGCCCGAAGATGCGCTCAAAAGGCTGCACGAACTGGTCAAGGCCGAGGAAAAGAGGGTCATCGAGTATCCCGACCTCGCCGTCGCCTTCGCCACCTCGATTCCGATGAAGCATTATCGCGATCAGCCCGAAGCGGCTTCGATGCTGGAATCTTTCCAATGGTACACGGACCCGAAGGCCAAGTTCTTTCGCTACGACCTGAAAAAGATGCCCTACGAGATTTCGCGTTACCTGGCGGCCACTCGCCTTAATATCAAAGAGCGTAAATGGGCGGTTTCGAAGTATCGCAAGATGAAAAATCTTGCCAAAAGTTACTTCGATTTGAAATATGACTACGACCATTTTCGCAAGGGCGTGCCGAAAAAAATCGCCAATATCCCATATGTGCTGCCCAATCTTCGGAAGGTCGGCGGGGTTTGTATTGAACAGGCCTACTATGCCGCCGAGATTAACAAGGCCTTGGGCGTCCCTGCGACAATCGTGTGCGGTCGCGGCGGCGGGGGCGAGTTGCACGCATGGGTCGCCTGCCTGAAACTGACCCGAGGCGGCGCCGAAGCGGTATGGGACGCCAGGACGGGGCGGTATGAATCGCTTCTTTTCTACATCGGAACAGTCCGCGAACCCGCCGCCGGTAAGCAAATCCTCGATTGCGAACTTGCCCTTGCCGGCGCTGCTACACACCTGTCGCTGCGCCGACGGGAACAGGCGGACGCCGCAACGGTACTGGCTAAAATAGTCGAAAAAACCAGGGATAAAATTGCCCAGGGCGACCTGTCCGTACTGGAAAAACTGGCCCGGCAGTACAATCAAAGTCTCGACAAGGACGCTCAAAAACAGGCGCCGACAGGATGGGTAAAGGCTGAAAGAAAAATCGACCTGGCGCTCACCGAAGACCTGATCGGCAAGGCCGTCGATCGCAACCTTGCCCACAGCCCGGTGTGGGAATTTATCGTCGAACTCTCAAAAACCGACCGCCTGCCGGTGGATCACCTCAATCGCTTCTTCGAAATTCTCGTTACACGAACCGCCAGGAAGTATCCCGACTACAGTTGCCGACTGATTATGCGAATTGTCCCGACAGTCGCCGACGCCAATCGGCGGAAAAAAGTGTATAGAAATGCGATTAACATTTACGGTAAGCGCCCGGACCTTCAGGGATGGATACTCATTGCGCTCGGCGAAGATTATCAGAAGCAGGGTAAAAATAAAAATGCGATCAAGGCTTACGAACAGGCGGCGGCGCGAAGCGGCAATCTGACTGAGATCGTCCTGGAGGCGTCGGGACGGGCCGAAGCGATGTTCATCGAGGTGAAACGGAGGGACCTGGCGATAAAGATGTACAGCAGGTTGTTCGCCAGGGCGAAAAAGCAAAAGAAAGTATTCTCTGCCTTCCGCCAACAGACCGCACACTACCAACTCGGAAAACGCCTGTCGCAGTTGCTCGTAGATGAAGGAAAGATGTCCGCCGCAAAACGGATCGAGAAGCAGATTAATTGACCGGAAGTAAGGAAAGGAAATCAGTAATTAAGGTATCTGTGGGGTTGTTGAAAAAGTCCCATCGGGACGATTGGCAATAGCCCAGCCATTCATGGCTGGGAATTGGAGCAGGGGCAATCGCTAGTCCCGCAGGGACGGATGAGGGCACATAAGATATGTCCCTGAAAGAACTCCAGTCGTCCCTCCGGGACTGGGTCGTTCTCGAAAGCCTTTGTCCCAGCAGTGAACTGCTGGGCTACTATCAATTGCCCTCTGGGGCAAAACCGACTTTTTCAACAACCCCATGGTTTCCGATTTTCGGGGGTTGACGGCTGATCGTAGGTTGGTTATTTTATTGATAGGAAGGAATGTGGAGCAATAAAGTGCTCAAAGTAAAAAACCGTCCCGGTTTTTTCTGCGTTTTTGCTTTGGCAGCAGCGGCGTCCATGCCGGCCGGAGGACCGGCGAAGGGGCAATCTTCTGCCGGGAAAGCCCCCGTCGCCACAGTCGCCGCCAGTCAACCTGCAACTACCCAGCCATCCACCGCCGAAGCCGACCGGGGCGACGCCATGACTGAGCGGTTCATCAATTACTACCTTCAGATGTACGTAAAGCACCTGAAGAGCAAGGACTGGATGGCGCGGGCGATGGCGGTGATCAGCCTGGCGCGGATCGACGATCTGCGGACCGCGGAAAAACTCATAGAGGTAATGGAGGGGGATAAGGCCCGGATCGTACGCGTGTATGCTTGGGAGGCGCTTCACGCCCGGCAGGACCGCCTCACGCCCGAACAGCGAGGGAAGTGGGTCGAGGCTGCTTTTAAATTGGCTGATAAGAACTGTTTTCGCGGCGATCTCCGCCTGGGGCTGGTGGGTCTGATGAACGCCGGCGGACCAACGGACAGGAACAAACGCCTCTTTATGGAGATCTTCCGCGACACGAATTCGCTGAATCCCGCTGACATCCGAACGCTGCTGGCGATGGGCGATGCGTTAAAAAAATGGCAAAGCCCGGACCTGATCAAGGGCCTGATTAAATCGATGAGCGATCTCAATTGCGCCTACCGCGCGGAACTGATCCTCCATAAGGTCCACTCGGGCATTCGCCTGACTTATGATCCGAAACTTACAAGAACGGTCGGCGCCAGGCACGCATTCATCAGGGCCAGAATGAAGCGTAAGCAGCGTAATTTGACCGGAAAGCAGCGTTGGGAGCTTGATATGGAGCGCCAGCGCCGGTGGGTTGAAACGCAGCGCCAGTGGGTCAGGTGGTTCAAGCGGGCGAATCTGAACGAGATCAAACCCGATCCCGATCAGTCAAACCCTTACAGAGGTCTGTCCACGATAATGCCGCGGGGCGAGAAAATCACGCCAGCCAACATCGCGAAGTGGCGCAAAGACCTGGAATTGAAGCGCTTTCGCCTGGACGCACTGGAGGTGGTCTTTGCGGTGGACAGCACCGGCTCGATGAGCCCAGCCATCCGTTGGATTAAACATGACGTGATAAAGATGATGCGGGCGTTTGAACTTATCAGCCATGAGCCGCGAATCGGCGTGATCCTGTATCGTGACTACGGCGATAAGTACGTCGTCGGGTCGTTACCGCTGCTTGGCAAAGAGAAAGCCGGTGCGCTTGCCAGAGCGCTTCGCAGTGCAAGCGCCGAAGGCGGCGGGGATATACCGGAGGCTATCTATGAGGCCCTCTCTGCCGCCGTCAGGGTAAATTGGTCCAAGAGTTCTTACGCACATAAGATGATCGTCTTGGTCGGAGACGCGCCGCCGCACAAAAACAACCTTGGAAAGATAAAGAAACTGGTTACCTCGACTGCAAAGCGCCGATTCAAGTTTCACTGCGTCAAGGTTAGCGCTAATTACTATCACGAAAATCGCGACAAGGTGCTGGCTGACTTCGACAAGATCGCCGAATGGGGCAACGGCCGGAGCGTGTGGACGACATTCGAGGATGGGTACTTGAATCCGCAGTACAATGGTACGGTTAAGTACTGCCCGAATTCCTCCAGTCGGGTCATACTGCGCGAGGTTCTAAAGGCGGTGCTCGAAAAAGGTTATCTCGACCGGGTGGACCCGTTCGTCGGTGTTCTGATAGAGTACGTGGAGAGACCGGTCAAGGAGCGACGCCCGTCCTGGAGAGAACTTAGCCCTGTCCGCAACGACATTGACTATGGTCGCATCCGCAACGACAGTCGAAATGATAGCCGTTACACCAAACCTACCTACAGCGGCCCGAGTATCAAATATAGAGGTAAAAGAGTTCCGGTCAGGAACGACGTAAAACGTCGAAAATCACGTGCCCAATAGGTGCAATAGGCAGTGGAAGCCTACAATTCGCTTTTGAGTTTTCTCAGCAGGTCGAGGGCCTGAAGGGGGGTAAGGTTTTCCAGGTCGGCGGTTTTAAGTTCGCGTGCGATGCGTGCGGCCGCCCGTGACTAAGGAAGACGACCCTACGGGTCTAAATCGCTGACCCAAGCAGGATGAAAAATTGGTCGGTTTGAGTTATATTGAATCATATGGCTGGCAGTAAATTATTTGATGATGAGTTTTTGCAGCGGCTTCAGCGGCTTGGGCTGATAGCCAAGCGGATTTCCGCGTTTTCGCGCGGCGCCGGTCAGCGGCGGCCCCGCCGTCTTGCCCGCCGGAGCGTCCGCAACAATCGCGCTCGTTCACTTTTTCCGGCGTCGCAGCAGCGCCACAGCGCCCAGCAGCAGCAAACTCGCGGAGGCCGGTTCGGGCACAAAGACGTACGCCGAGCCGGACTTCCTGACGCCGCTGTCGCCGAAGAGGGCCCCGACGAGGGCGGAGCCGTCGTCTATCGAGACGGACCAGCCAAAGTAGTCAG
>DAOVLS010000059.1 GCA_030631125.1 Planctomycetales bacterium | reverse complement strand
GTACGTCCTGCTGAAGCGGAACAGCCGCGCTATGCCGGAGCAGAAATGCACCTATCGCGGTTTCTGCCGCGACTGCCGGGTTTTCGATGACTGCGAACTGCCTCAAGCGATGACCATCAAACGCGGGATGGCGAAAAAATGAGCGAGCAGGATGAAAAACAAGGTCTGACCAGGCGCGAGTTCATTCGCACCGGCGCTCGCGGGGCGGCGCTGGTGGGGCTTGGCGCAGCGACCGGCGGGTTAATCGCTCGAAGCCGCTCCGGCGATACCGTCTGGCAGATCGACCCGGATAAGTGCATCGCCTGCGGGAATTGCGCGACGTACTGTGTCCTGAATCCGTCGGCTGTCAAGTGCGTCCACGCATTCGATGTCTGCTACTACTGCGAAAAATGTTTCGGGTATTACGATCTTGAGGCCGCCGACCTCGAAACCGGCGCGGAGAACCAACTTTGCCCGACCGGGGCGATCCGGCGAAGAACGGTCCGCCCACCGCAGTACGAATACAGCATCGACGAGCAGTTGTGCATCGGATGCGGAAAGTGCGTCAAGGGATGTACGATATACGGCAAGGGCGCGCTGTTCCTCCAGGTCCGCCACGACCGATGCCTGAACTGCAACGAATGCGCCATAGCCGCAGCCTGTCCCGCCGATGCGTTCAGGCGGGTCCCCGCCGATAAGCCTTACCTGCTCAAGAGCAAACGCAAAGAGAGGGGCGACCAGACTTGAAACATATATTCGTTTTGTTGTTCATCCTGTTTGTCCTGACCGTCGGGGCCTATGCGTCCGGCCAGGATCGCCCCGCCAATGCGGACCTGCCCGACTGGTACGACTTGCCGGAAACGACCACGCCCGCCCCCAAAAGCGACCTGTACGAATACATTGATGTAGCCGTGCTGGCTGTGGCGCTGGCGCTGGCGGCGTACCTGGCGCTGAAAAAGCGATCTCGTCGCTGGTTGGCGGCGCTGACGGTCTTTTCGCTGCTGTATTTCGGCTTCTGGCGGGGCGGGTGCGTCTGCCCGGTCGGAGCCATTCAGAACGTTACGCTGGGCTTGTTTGACAGCGGATACGTCGTTCCGGCGACGGTGATTATCTTCTTCGCCCTGCCGCTGGTGTTCACCCTGTTTTTCGGGCGGGTTTTCTGTGCAGCCGTTTGCCCGCTGGGCGCGATCCAGGACGTCGTGCTTCTGAGGCCGGTGAAGGTTCCGCGGTGGCTTGAACATTCGCTCGGCCTGCTGCCTTATATGTATCTCGGCCTGGCTGTCCTTATGGCCGCCACCGGCAGCGCATTTATCATCTGCCGGTTAGACCCGTTCGTCGCCTTCTTCCGCCTGGTTCCTCTTTCCAGATTGGGATCCGTCGGCGGGCGTTTCGGCCTGCTTGCGCTGGGCGCGTGCGTATTGCTGATAAGCGTTTTCGTGGGCAGGGTTTATTGCCGGTTCGTCTGTCCTTACGGGGCGCTGCTTCGCATCCTGGGCCGGTTTTCCCGATGGCGTGTAACGATAACGCCGGACGAATGTATTCAATGCCGCCTTTGCGAGGACGCCTGCCCGTTCGGGGCGATACAGGAACCGACCCACCGCAAGCACGTCAGCCGGAGCGAGGGCAAAGGCTGGCTGGCGGCGCTGATTCTGTTGTTGCCGGTGATGGTAGTCGCCGGAGCATGGATTGGCGGGAAGGTCTCGCCCGTACTGTCGGGCAGGAATGCGACAGTCCGCCTGGCCGAACGTGTTCGGGACGAACAGGCCGGTAAGGTCAAAGGAACCACCGATGCTTCCGAAGCCTTCGGCGACTCTCACCGCCCGGTGGCCGAACTCTACGAGGAAGCGTCGGGTATCCGCGGTGAGTTTCTCTTCGGAGGCCGGTTGCTGGGCGCGTTCGTCGCGCTGGTCATAATGTTGAAGATGATTCAGTTATCCGTCCGGCGCAAGAGGACCGATTACGAGGCGGATCGCGCGACATGCCTCGCCTGCGGGCGGTGCTTCGCCCATTGTCCACGTGAACAGGCGCGATTGAAGAAAAACAAAGAAAATAAATGAATGAATGACTGGGTGGCACGGTCAATCTGAAGCGAAGCGGAAGATTGGCCGTGGCGTATGTAACGGAACGTTCCACGGCCAAGCTTCGCTTCGCTGCGCTTGACCGTGCCACCCGCCAATCTTATGCAAATGAATATAATGGTTGACGACAAACCCGAAAATACCGTTCCTGCCCCCACATGGTATCGCACATCCGTGGCGACCGCCGTCGTCGCGGGCGCGTTTTCCGCGATTGTCTGCGCCCTTGGCGTATGGAATTACGTCAACACCGACCTCGCCGACCCGCTGGACTCCGAAGAGTTGAGGTTACTCAAGGCCGAACATAAGTCCGATCCGTACGACGAGCAACTCAAGGGCAGAATCCGCCGGATGGATCTGGAATTGAGGCGGGAGTATTTCCGGCGTCAGGCTTTGGCCGTCAGGGGCGGTTATCTGCTGGCCGGCGGGCTGGTGATTTTTCTGGTAGCCGCCGGCGTGGCCTCCGGTTGTCGCAAAACTGCCCATAAGCCCGCCCCGCCCGGCAATCAGGAACGCGCCGAGGTCCGCGCCGCTGTCCTGGCACGATGGTCGGCAGGTGTGTTGGGTGTGATTATAGCGGCGTCAGCCTTTACGCTTGCGGTGATTACGCCGACCGGCGGATTCCCCGTCGGCATCGTGCAAACTGAAACCCATCGCTTTCCCTCGGCTGATGAGATAGCGAAGAACTGGCCTCGATTCCGCGGACCCGGCGGGGCGGGAATATCGGCTTATACAAACGTACCGGCGAACTGGAACGGAAAGACCGGCGAGGGAATCCTCTGGAAGACGCCCGTGCCGCTGCCGGGTAAAAATTCTCCGGTCGTATGGGGTAATCGCATCTTCCTGACCGGAGCGACGAAGGACAAGCGCCGGGTATATTGCTTCGACGCCGATTCGGGCGAATTGCTCTGGCAGCGGGATGTAACCAACGTCCCCGGCAGCGTCGTCAAGCCGCCGGAGGTTATGGAAGATACGGGATACGCCGCGCCGACGGCGGTGGCCGACGGACAGCGGGTATATGCGATATTCGCCAACGGCGACCTGATATGTTTCGATTTTGCCGGTAAGCGTCTCTGGTCGATGAACCTGGGCCTGCCGGATAATATGTACGGCCACGCCACTTCGCTTGCAATGTGGCGGAACCTGCTGATCGTCCAGTTCGACCAGGGAACGGACGATGACGATAAGTCCGAACTGCTGGCGGTGGACGGCCTGACGGGGCGTGAGGTCTGGTCGAAAGACCGGGCGATTCCCAGCTCCTGGTCCTCGCCGATTGTTATATCCGCCGGCGGACGCGAACAGATCATCACCTGCGGCAACCCGTGGGTGATTTCATATAACCCCGCCGACGGGACGGAACTTTGGCGGGCGAAGTGCCTCGACGGGGACGTAGCGCCGTGTCCGATCTTCGCCGGAGGGACGGTCTTCGCCGTCAACACCGTCGCGGTCGTCGCCGCAATCAGGCCCGACGGCAGCGGCGACGTTACAAAAACCCACGTCGCATGGACAGCCGAGGACGGACTACCCGATATTTGCAGCCCAGTCAGCGACGGTGAACTCCTCTGGCTGACGGAGACCTACGGGACACTCACCTGCTACGACGTCCGAACCGGCAAAATGGTCTGGGAAAAGGACCTGGATATGGAATTTAACGCCTCGCCGTCGCTGGTCGGCGGGCAGGTTTATCTTGCCGGCACCGACGGCGTAACCATCATCATCGAAGCGACGAGAAAATATAAGGAAATCACACGGAGCGAACTGGGCGAGAAGGTATATGCAAGCCCCGCCTTTATGGATGGGCGGATTTATATACGAGGCGAGAAACATCTGTTCTGCATAAGCGGCGCGAAACGATGAATCAGACGGATTTATCATTTTTGGATTCTCTTATCGGGCGAATCGGGCGTAGCCCCGAAGCGGTGATCCCGATCCTCCAGGCGATTCAGGAGCACTATCGTTACCTGCCGCGAGAGGCGCTTCGGCGGGTCTGCGAGATTACCGACATCACCCCGGCGCGGATTGAGGGCGTCGCGACGTTCTATACGCAGTTTCGGCATCGTCCCGCCGGTGAGCACATAATCCGCGTGTGCGTGGGGACGGCATGCCACGTCCAGGGGGCCGGAGCGGTCTATGACGGCTTCTGCCGCTACCTGGACATCCCACCCGGCGACGACACCGACGCGGCGGGAACCTTCACCGTCGAGAAGGTCGCCTGCCTCGGCTGCTGCTCGCTCGCGCCGGTGGTGCAGATCGGCGATGTAACCTTCGGCCACCTTTCCGGCGATACTGCCGGCGAGGTGGTGCGGGATTTTTTGCAGTTGCAGGCCGGCCGAGTCCGCCGCAAGGTTCGCCCGGTCGAGGCCGGTGCGGATTTCGGGGAGATTCGCATCAGTCTGGACACCTGCTGCATCGCCCGCGGATGTGGAGCGGTGCACGAGGCATTGCTCGAGGCGGTAGCCCAAACAGGCGCAAGGGCGGTTGTCAAGCAAGTCGGATGCACGGGTATGAGTTACATAACCCCGCTGGTGGAGGTCGCCGTGGCGGGTCAATCGCCGGCCCTGTACGCGGGTGTAAAACCAGAAGACGCCGCGGCAATCGTCCTGCGCCACTTCAGGTCCAGGGGTATAACGCGGAAAATCAAAACGGCTGCCTCGCGCATCCTCGAAAACATACTCACCGACGACGCCTGGGGTTCGGTTACGCGATACTCGACGGACGTCCGCGAGGCGGTAATCTCCGAATACGTCGGCCCGCAGGTGCGGATCGCAACTGAGCATTGCGGACAGGCAAACCCTGTGGACCTTGATGAATATATCTCCGGCGGCGGGTTCGAGGCGCTGCGGAAGTGCGTCGAATCAGCGCCCGAACAGGTCATCGACGAAATTCGCCGCAGCGGACTGCGAGGCAGGGGCGGGGCGGGTTACGCGACGGGCCTGAAATGGCTGCACGTCCGGCAGGCCAGCGGCGAGAAAAAATACATCGTCTGCAACGGCGACGAGGGCGACCCGGGCGCGTTCATGGATCGCCTGCTGCTGGAATCCCAGCCTTATCGGATAATCGAGGGCGTGGCAATCGCCGCTTACGCCGTCGGGGCGGACGAGGGGATTTTCTACATCCGCGCCGAGTACCCCCTGGCGATAAAACGGATGACCGATGCGATCGAGCAGTGCGAGCGGCGGGATTTGCTTGGCCGGAAACTTCATCTGCGGATTGTCCCGGGCGCAGGTGCGTTCGTCTGCGGCGAAGAGACTGCTCTTATTGCGTCCATCGAGGGCCGGCGGGGGATGCCTCGCCCGCGACCGCCGTACCCCGCCGACAGCGGGCTGAACGGAAAACCCACGCTTGTCAACAATACCGAAACGTTCTCGATGGTCCCCTGGATTATACGCAACGGAGCCGACGCCTTCGCGTCGCTGGGCGGCGCCGCCAGCAAGGGCACAAAGGTTTTCGCCCTGGCCGGTAAGGTCGTCCGCGGCGGACTCGTCGAGGTGCCGATGGGCATTACCATTCGACAAATAGTCGAAGACGTCGGGGGCGGAATTCTCGACGGAAAGCGTTTCAAGGCCGTGCAGATCGGCGGACCGTCCGGCGGATGCATCCCCGCCTCATTGGCCGATACGCCAATCGATTACGAGTCGCTCACCGGCGTCGGGGCGTTTATGGGTTCGGGCGGGCTGGTCGTACTCGACGAGACCGACTGCATGGTCGATATCGCACGCTACTTCCTGGAATTCACACAGGACCAGTCCTGCGGAAAGTGCACCTTCTGCCGAATCGGCACGCGACAGATGCTCGATATACTCAACCGCATCTGTTCGGGCGAGGGTCGCCCCGGCGACCTGGAGGCCCTGGGGCACCTGGCCGACGCTGTCGGAAAGAGCAGCCTCTGCGGGCTGGGTCGAAGCGCTCCGAATCCGGTTATCTCAACGCTGCGATATTTCCGCGACGAGTACGAAGCCCACTTGGCGGGGACATGCCCGGCCGGGGTGTGCAAGGACCTGATAAAGTACGTAATTACCGACGATTGCATCGGCTGCACGCTCTGCGCCCAGCACTGCCCGGCCGAGGCAATCAAGATGGACCCGTATCAGAAACACGAAATCGACGACGAAAAGTGTATCCGCTGCGGAACGTGCATGCGCGTATGCCAATCCGAAGCGATAAAGATTGAATAGACAAAAAAATTAAACCACAAAGGACACAAAGAACAGAAAATTGAAATTTGATTTTTGTTTCTCTTTGTGCCTTTTGTGTTCTTTGTGGTTCATTCTTTCGGACGCAATGAATATGCCGCACCTGACGATAGACAATTGCGAGGTAGAGGTCGCCGACGGCGGGACGATCCTCGACGCAGCCCGAAAATGCCGAATCGAGATTCCCACGATGTGCTTCCTCGAAGGCATCCGCCCCGGCGCTTCGTGCATGCTCTGCGTGGTGAAGGTCGATGGTAAAGACGGGCTTCTTCCGGCCTGCGCGACGCCGGCAGAGGATGGGATGTGGGTACAGACCGATACGGAAGAAGTCCGCCAGGCCCGCAAGGACGCACTGGAACTGCTGCTGAGCGAGCACCTCGGCGATTGCGAGGGGCCTTGCCGGCTTGCGTGCCCGTCCGGCTTGAACATCCCATATATAATCCGGCAAATAGCCTCCGGCGAATTTTCCGACGCCAAAGGGTCCGCCGGCGCTTCCGAAAAAATTCCCTGCGACGATTGTCCTGCCTCGTGCGAGCGCGCCTGCCGACGGAAGCAATTCGATTCGCCCGTTTCAATCCGCGATCTGATGCGATATGCAGCCGGTGCGGGTCTGGCGGTCTTGCCTTCGAAGCCTGACGATCGCCGCCGGTTTTCGGTCCACATAGGCCGACTTCGCGAAGGTGAAATCGAGCAGTTCATGGTAGGCGCGAGCGGGGCTGGACGGGTTACGCCGTCGCCCGCCGGACTGACTGCCGAGGAGGCGCGCGAGGAGGCGCTTCGCTGCCTGCATTGCGACTGCCGAAAGGCCGACGCCTGCAAACTCCGCGACTATGCCGAAATGTACGGCGCGAAGGCCAGGCGATATAAGGACGAGCGAAAGAAATTCGAGCGGCGGGTCGAGCATCCGGACATTGTTTTCGAGCCGGGCAAGTGCATTTCCTGCGGTCTGTGCGTCAGGATTGCCGAGGCCGCCGGCGAGGAACTTGGCCTGACCTTCATAGGTCGCGGTTTCGACGTCCACGTGGCTGTACCGTTCGACCGCTCACTCGCCGACGCCCTCCAAAAGACCGCCCGCCAATGCGCCGACGCCTGCCCCACCGGAGCGCTGACATTAAAAGATGAATAACGAATGACGGTGTAGGCTGGGACGGAGCGGAGCGGAGTCCCACCTTATCTGATCAAGAAAAGGTGGGACTCCGCTCCGCTCCGTCCCAGCCTACTTTATCGTTCGACATTCCCACTCTTCCGTTAGTCAAGTCGCCTGTCGTACTGTCCGAAAAACATTATGGTCCCGGTTGCGGGGACGGGCTTTAGATACGGAGGTTATCAGTTATGGCTAAAGCGGGATTAGGGTGGTATCTGGACCACATTACCGAGACGGACCTCCTGACGGCCGAGCAGGAGCAGGACCTCGCACGACGGATACAACAGGATCAGGACCCGGCTGCACGAGAGCAGATGATCCATGCGAATCTTCGCCTGGTGGTCAACATCGCCAAGCAGTTCGCCGACCGAGGCATGCCGCTGTCGGACCTGGTGGCGGAGGGCAATATCGGTCTGATGCGCGGGGTGGAGGAGTTCGACCCGGACGAGGGCGTTCGCTTCAGCACGTATGCCGCATGGTGGATAAAGCAGTCCATCAAGCGGGCGATGATAAACGCGGTCCAGCCGGTGCGTATCCCCGACTACATGGCCCAGCAGGTTTCCAAGTGGCGCAGGGCTACGAGAGACCTTGAGGGAAAACTAGGTCGGCCTCCCTCGACCGAGGAAATCGCCAGGAAGTTGAAAATCTCACAGAAGAAGGCTGCCATGATCTGCCAGGGCATCACGGCCGTCAGCGCACCCACGCAAATGACCGGCGACGAACCGCAGACACTCGCCGAGATGCTCACCGACGATCAGACCGACCCGGCGATGCTCTTCGAGGATGAGGGCAACGCGGTAATAGTGGGCAAACTACTGGAGCAACTTCCCGAACGGGAGCGGAAGATACTGACGTACCGCTTCGGCCTGGACGGCCACGAAGGACCGCAGCGAACATTCAAGGAAATAGGCAAACTGGTCGGACTCACACGAGAACGAGCCCGCCAACTGGAAAAAGAAGCACTGGCAAAACTGCAAGTACTACTCGAAGAAATGTGGTAATCCCGCGATGCGTAGGGTGGGCAGGAAACAGAACCTGCACACCCCACAGATTTCACGCATAAGTCACTTCCGCCTTGGGCATTTCGTTATAAACCCGACCGCCGAGAAGACGACCAGTTTTTTTCTTGTTCACGCCACCCCATTGCTTGAAGAAGAACGGCACTTTCGCTTCGCGACACTGTTTGCGGATACCACGTACCCATTGTTTATCAATTGGTCGTGAGCCGGGCCCGGATTCGCCACCGACGATTACCCAATCGATATTCTCAAGGTTCATATCCTCAACTGCCGACAAAAGCGGTTCCATCGACAGGAACCGAACCGCCGCCGGAATATCTCGCAGGCAATCAATCCGATACGCACAATCGGCGTCCTCTACTGTCACGCCCATCCAGACATTCTCAGGCCAGTTTAGAAGCGGTGCAAGTTCCACAAGCCGTTCTGTTCGTTTGGTCAGAATCTGGAACGTGTGCCAATTCGCCCGTGTCATTACGTCAAATATCTGCTGAATAAATTCCAGCGGAATATCGTCATGAAACAAGTCGCTCATGGAGTTCACGAAGATAACCTGCGGCTTTTTCCATTTCAGCGGATGCTCCAGCGCATGCGGGTGCATTGTCACCTCAAAGCCGTTGACGTAGTTGGGCTGCCCCATTGCTTTCAGACGCTTTGACATTCGCTCTGCGTAGCAGTTGGTGCATCCCGCACTGATCTTCGTACAACCCGTCACCGGGTTCCAAGTCGATTCCGTCCATTCTATAGAAGTTTTAGCCGCCATGCTGTTTCTCCGCCAATATGTGCTGAGCAATCCTGATTGCAATCTCCCCTCCCCGCCCGGGATTCCCCGTTGCGAAGTGCAATTGGAATATGGGATTCCCGGTGGAGTTGGGGAGCATCCGAGGATTATCTGCCACTTTAGCAAAGACCTTTATCAGTTTTTCCTGATAATACTTCGATATCGTTTCAAAGGTGCAATCCTTGTACACCTCCTTGTTCTCTCCCAAAAGCCCACGCGAAACCCGTTCCTTGTAAAATGTATCAAACCAGTCATCAGAGCCGAACATACGGTTCAATCGGGATCGCCACGATTTGGGAATCATGGCAGGATCTTTCGTCAGAAGCCTATTTACACCAACACCCAAAGGGAACGTGATCCACACATCGATTGCCTGGGTTTTTGCGATGGCTTCCATCGTTACCCAGTCGATTTGCATTCCGAAGGGATCGAGAAAAAGTACTGCCCGCCATTCCCTCCAATTACATTTGTCGCACCAATCCTGAATGAATTCATTCGCGTTGCCATTGTATAACCTGATGGCGTCAGCGTGTTTGGGGAAATCGTTCTTGAGTTTTTCCAGTTCAACAAATCGGCTTTTGTGCTTTTCGATAAAGACATACCGAGAAAATGCAGGTTCTATCTGGAGGGCAATGCGGGCTGACCCGTCCAGGAATTTCTGCGGATCTTCCTGAGCCAATTCCTCAAAGGGTAGCAGTGTTTGCCCTTCTATATCCTCCTTCAATTCCCTGTAGCCTGTGCCTGCAAACGCATCGATATAGGCCAAACTGAAGGGCGTATTCTTAAGCGCAGTGGTGTACGCATGGAGATATTCCTTGAGCATCTTCAGCTTCTGCTCTGTCCAGTCGCCTCCAAACATTTGCATTTGCGTTGCCGTCATAACGATGTTTTTGTTCCAATAGTCAATCGTATCATATTTATCGCGTCCCACGGATATGTTTTTTCGATGAATGCCCATCGCCCCAAGTTCCGGCGTTGTTGACGGCAGGGATCCAGAGGTTGCGGGCTGTGGTGACCTTGGCGAGGAGTTCCGGGGACACCTTACTTAATTCAATACGGTGCTAACCAGTGAAAGTCAAGATTCCCGCCCCGAAGCCCCTGGCACCCTGGCACGGCCACAAGCCGTGCCGTGGCGGGCTGCCGGGGGATATATGCCCCAACGCTTCAACATTATTTCCCCTTCAACATTATCCCCCCGCATTGCGGGGGGCTTTAATTCCGCATCCGCGCTCACGTTTGCGCGCGCAAACGCGCTCCTGTCGGCGGGGGGAAACGGAAAAAAATAAAAAATATTTTTCTATGGGGGCCAGGGACTTACGTCGAGGCTGTGCTCCGTTGGCTACAGGTTTGCGCGCGCAAACGTGAGCGCGAAAGAAGAGGGTGGGGGCCCGGCTTCGCGGCTAACGCCGCTACGCCGTGGCAAGGCGTGCGCGATGAGGCACACGCTGTGCGGAGTTTTGAAAAGT
>DAOVLS010000336.1 GCA_030631125.1 Planctomycetales bacterium | reverse complement strand
AATCACAAAATGGACCTGCGTTTCGATTTTTCCTGCCGTCGGTTCAGGTGCGGCGCGGACGCTGGATTCAGACGCGTCGGCGAGCATTAGAATAGCAGCCTCTTTCGTTCCCGGCTTCGGGCCCGGATAGCGGAACTCGACCTCGTCGGGCGCGCTTTCGCCGTTGCCTGCCCGCTGCTCAGCAGCGGCGTGATAGAAATACTCCACCAGCGTCGTGCCGTGATGAGAAGCGATAAATTCCCGCAGCACCCTCGGCAGGCCGTATTGCCTGGCCATTTCCACGCCGTCCTTGACGTGTCCCTTGATGACCAGCAGGCTCATCGCCGGTGAGAGTTTTTCGTGCTTCGAAGCGGAACCCGCCTGGTTCTCGATGAAATAATCCGGTTTGTTGATTTTCCCGACGTCGTGGTAATAAGCGCCGACCCTCGCGAGCAGCCCGCGAGCGCCGATGGCCTCGGCAGCCGATTCGCACATCGCACCCAGCACCAGCGAATGATTGTACGTTCCGGGCGCTTCAAGCGCGAGGCGTTTCAACAGTGGCTTGTTCGCGTCGCACCATTCCAGCAGCGTCAGCGACGTTGCCACGGAGAATACCCGCTCGATCAGCGGGAGGATGCCTTGCGTGAGGAACCCCCCTGCGATAGCGGCCCCGGCGGCATAACAACCGTCCACGAGAATAAATCGCCCCGGCGTGTCGGATGCGGATTCAACCAGCCAGACAGCAAGCAACATCACCACCGCCACTGCGCCGCCGGCTTCGAGGAGTTTGCTGCGAGTGCGCACTTCGTGCAGTTGGAATACTGTTACCGCAGCCGCCGACCAGAGCGCCAGCATCCCGCCGACGCCGAGACGAACCTGCAAGGCAGTCAGTATCACCAGCGCGCCGGTAACGGCGAAGGCGAATCGCTGGTCGTAGGCAACGGCGAGCATCGCACCGGCTACGAATATCCCGAAAACCGCCAGGTACGGGTTCATCCCACCGGCGCCGATCACCACCCGGCTCAACAGCAGCACCAGCAGGATCAACGCCACAATGGCCAGGCCTCGCCAGTGATTCTTCACGATCCGGGGACTGTACTTGGCGACGTAAAGGCACAGCATCGCGACGACGCCGGCGATTACACCGGCCCGGCCAAGGAATATCCAGAACTGGCGCAGTGGCGACTCGTTGTTGCGCTGTCGCAGAAAGGCTTCGTGTTCAGCCGACAGGACCGCTACTTGCGCGTCCTTCAATCCGCCGCTTGTGGTCCTGGTTCCAATCAGTCTTCCTTTGGGTATGACCTCGTGGTCCGGTTGGGTCGCCGGTGCGGTGGTCGGTCTTTGGGCTCCGGTAAATTGGAACTCGACGCGGGCGTACGCATCTCCGGCGAGGTATCCACCCACGCGATATGGCGCCGGCTCCAGCGGGCAGGTGTCCATTATCAGCACCGCGACAAACAGCCCCGCCGCCAGCAGGACCGAACCGACCCCACCGGCGTCGCGGAACCGCTGCCAGCGGCTCGGACCGGTCGAAACGCTCTTGCGAATCTCACGCCGCTGTCGATTTTTCTTCTTAAAAGGCCACATGATAAAGACCGTAATTGGTAATTAGTAATTGGTAATTAGTAAAAAAACTGATACCCAATTACGAATTACTAATTACCGATTACTATTTTCTCCGTATGCATCTACCACGTTCTGCACCAGGCGATGGCGAACGATATCATGAGTGTCCAGGCGAATGAAGATCAATCCCTTGATTCCCTTAAGTCGGCGTTTCGAGTCGATAAGTCCGCTTGTAACATTATCGGGCAGGTCGATCTGCGAATCGTCGCCGGTGATAATCATTTTCGAGCCATGTCCCATCCGGGTCAAGAACATCAACATTTGTGCCGGGGTGGTGTTCTGTGCCTCGTCGAGGATTATCACCGAATCGTTGAGCGTCCTGCCTCGCATGAACGCCAGCGGGATGACCTCGATAATGTCGTTGACCATAAACCGCCGGGACTGCTCGAAGTCCATCATGTCGTGCAGCGCGTCGAAGAGCGGGCGGAGGTATGGATTGACCTTTGCCTGCATGTCCCCCGGAAGGAATCCGAGTTTTTCACCGGCTTCGACGGCTGGGCGGACCAGGACCATTCGTTTTGCGCGTTCGGTCCTGAGCATGTGAACCGCCATAGCAACGGCCAGGTATGTCTTTCCGGTCCCCGCCGGTCCCGTGCAGAACACCATATCGTGTTTTCTGATGGCTTCGATGTATCGTCTCTGCCCCGGCGAGCGAGGCTGGACGATCCGCCCGCTATAAACGGAAATGACCTCGCCGGAATCGGACGAGGCGCTTTTATTCGATGATTCGGAAAGGGCATCGGCGACGACTTGTGCGGTAATGGTTTTGTTGTGCCTCATCTGTCGTTGAAGCGTCGCCAGAACCGCTGCGGCGTGCGAGACGTTCGGGGCGGCCCCGGTTATCCGAACCGTGTCGCCACGGGCGAACATCTGGACGTTCAGCGTCTGGCGTATCGTCTTGAGGTGCACGTCGGCCGGGCCGAACAATGCCGCCGATTGCTCAGGATGCTCCAGTGTAACCGTCAGTTCCAAATCCCAGTCTCCCTACATCATCGACAGGAAAATATACGCCACCGGCGCTGAAAGCAGCGGCGAATCGAGCATATCCAGCACTCCGCCGAAAGGACCCGCCGACGTTCCGGCGTCCTTAAGCCCGGCATCACGCTTCAGCGTCGATTCGCACAAGTCCGCGACCTGGCCGAACAGACCGACAATCACAGCGAAGCAGGCAGCGGCGGCGAATCCGATCCGCCAGCCGGAAACCCATCGCCCCATCACAGCCACAAACCCTATCGCAACCACCGCCGAAAAAACAAGTCCGCCGGCCAACCCTTCCCAACTCTTTCCGGGACTGATCCGGGGCGCCATCTTGTGCCGACCAATGGCCGAACCCGTAAAGTAAGCGCCGATGTCGGTGGCTTTGACGACCAGAAGGAACAGTACGAACGCATGGATGCCGAACCGCATCCTGATGTCCAGTATAACGGCTCCGCATACGCCCAGATAGCATATTGCCAGAAGCCCCACGCCGACACGCCGAATAGCGCCGTCTGTACCGTGATGGATAATCTGATCGGCGAAAAGTATCAGCAGCACCACCGCGATAACCACGTGAGCAAGCGAGGCGGGTCCGCCGCTAGGCAACGCCTGACGCCAGAACGGAAGCGTTCCGACCATGATTGCGCAGACCATTCCGCTGAAGCGGGATATGGACACGCCGGCCCCGGCTGAAAGACGCGACAACTCCAAATACCCCGTCGACACCAGCAATACGATAATTATCGCCAACGGAAGCCCGCCAAGCCCCACCGACTCGACACGCCAGTCCAGCCAAAACAGACCACCAACCAGGACGATCAGAACAGCACCAACTATTGTTCGCTTTAGCATTACATTCATTTTACTTTGGATGATAAGGTCTGGGCATCGCCGAAACACCAATAGCGGGATTACATGGATTACTGGATTATAGGGATTTATCTTTTAATCCTCTAATCTTAAAATCCCTGCAATCCGGCTCTATGGTCTGCATATCAAGGTCCGGGCATCGCCGAAACACCAATAGCGGGATTATGGGGATTTTAAGATTAGGGGACAAAAAAGAAGAAAATCCCTGTAGTCCGGTAATCCCTGTAATCCTGCTATCTTTGTTTCTTTTTCTTCTTCTTTTAGAACAAGATTAAAATCCCTGTAATCCAGTAATCCCTGTAATCCTGCTATCTTTGTTTCTTTT
>DAOVLS010000373.1 GCA_030631125.1 Planctomycetales bacterium | reverse complement strand
TCGCCGTTCTGTGTGAAATCAATCGACTGGGAGCCGCCTTCGATGTCCGGCGACAGAAGCGCCGCCGACTTGACGCGGCCTGGAATCCGGACACGCAGACTAACGTCGCGGTCCAGCCGGATGAATAGTTGCGACAGACGCATGTTCACGTGAAGGTTGACCATGTGAACCAAAACATCTTCGTCGCTTTCGGTCAGGTTGATTATCGTCGAGGTCCGCGCGGAAGTTTCCACCATCGGCGGCGTGGCGTGCCGCTGTATGGCTTCGGCCAACTCGCCGCCCGGAGTGGCGAATTCGCAGAAGTAATCCGGGCCTATGATCCTGTTGTCGGTATATTCCCGTTCGGGACAGCCGGCTATGTAGCACAGGTTTTCGTGTTCCGGTCGGCCGGTACGCTTCGTCATTGTCTCGTCGTAACAGAAGGCCTCATCGCCGGTGGCGATAATCTTCCCGCCGGCGTCCATGTACGCGCGGAACGTCGCAAGGTCTGCCTCCGAGACCATGCCCGTATTCGACAATACCAGCAGGGCGTACTTGCCGAGCCGCTCGGCCTCCAGGCCATTCTCCGCCATCAGAAACTCGAACGGAGTGTGCAGGTCCGTCAGGAACACAGACATGGCCCTGACGGGGGGGCGTTCGCGCTGCCAGTGGAAGATGTCCGAGGTCAGCGACTGGATAAGCGCGACGTTGGCCAGGTCCGACTGGTCGGCAAGCATATCCTCGTGCTCGGCGAAGAACTCGTTGTACTGACGGGTAGCATCCTCCAGGTCATCAGACTCGTGGATATAGTATCCCCACGGCGTGAAGTAGCCTCCGAAGGCTACGCCCTCAGCCAGGGCGACCTTTTGCATCGAAGGTGTCGGAATGGCTTCGGCGACGCGGGTTACTACCAGCGGGGCAGCGCCAGGCATGGCGGCGCCGCCGGCCTTGAAGGCATAGACCAGGCTGTTGGGCGGATAGTTCAGGCCTTCCTCGAAATATACTCCGTCGAGCACGCCGGCTGCGAGAGTAACGCAATAGACGTATTCCGGGTGGCTGGAGTGGAAGTTGCCCACGCACACCGGCTCCCTGCCGGTGAGGTCCTTGACCCTCTTGCGAACCTGCCGGAAGAAATCGATGAATGTCTCCAGCCGCCAGAGAAAATAGTCCCGGTAGTCCTTACTGGAAAAGTCGATTCGCTCCTGCACGCTCCAGCCTTCGCCGCTGGTCTGGTCCATGGCCGGTTCGGAAAACGCCGGCATCGGCATGGACTTCAGGTCCAGGCCCGTATCTTCCTTGAACCTCCGGCAACAGTGCTTGCAGACGCAGTGGTTCAGCGGCACCAGGACGTCGAAGAAGATACCCTCCGAGCCGCCCTCGGTCATCTGAACGGCGACGTCTCCGGCTACTTCCGCGATCCAGTCGGTGTTAACGTAGCAGGCACGGACGTAGTCTTTGACGTCCCTGATCCAGGCCGGCGGCGGGCCGACGAATTCGCCCTTGAACTTCTCAATCGAGGCTTCGTCGTGGTATTTCCGGTCGAACCCGCCGGTCCACACGTAGGTTATCACGTGCATGCCGGAATCCAGCAATTCCCTGACCACTTCCTTACTTTTGCCTATTACTTCCCGGCGGATGGCTACGGTCTTCCTGCCGGCAGACGGCTTGCCCTTACTGCGGATAAATCCGCCATAGAATGAATTGAAACCGCTGTTGCGAACCATATCGAGGTCGCAAAACCGACAGTGCCGATCCCAGTCTTCCGTACACGAAAGCATTCTCGTCCGACCACGACTCAACCATGAAATACCCATACTGAATCTCCTTTTCTGTTGGTGGCACAGGTTTTCAACCTGTGCCGCCGGCTTGGTTATTTCGCTTCAAACAGTTCCTTTGCCGCTCCCATCAGCGCCGGTTCGACGCCTTCGGAGAAGCAGGCGGGATACCAGAAAAACTCATGCCAGTTATAACGAGGGTTCATGCCGTCGGCGATGCAACTTTCCGCCGTGGGCAGATACCCCGTATAGCCGTTGGCGTAGCCCACAATGAACAGGTGCTTGCAGCCCAGTTCGGCCCGCATTCGCAGTCCTATCTCAACGAACAACTCTCCCGGAACGGCAAGCAGGGCGATGTCGTTTCCAAGGCGGATTAACTGGACCTCGCCGTCAATGGTCGTCGGGGCCGTCCCGTCCCGCAGTTGCGGAAGTATCCTCTCTTCCCAGGTGGTGTCCTCGCCCGCCTTCTGCTTATCGGCGAGTCTTTTTTCGATTTGGTCGACTGAAGGCAGGGGCAGCATCGGGAGGTCGGCGATTTTTGAGGCAGCGCTGATCTTCAGTTCCTGTTCGGTCGTTTCTATCTGCTCCATTACCGACAGGGCCGCTCCGGCGATTACCCTGCCCCATCGGCGGGCGGCCTTGGCGTCGCCGTAGGCGAAGTCGATCGAGCCGTCTTCTTTTGTCTTCAGCCACTTTATCTTCAGGTCGCCGGATGCGCCGTTGGCGAACATTACCGTGGTCCCGCCACCGTAGAAATTCTCCAGCGTTTCCTGCATGTAGCCGGGATAATCGGCGCAGAAATACTTGCCCCAACTGGCGACGCTGGCGTGCGCGGCGAAGTTGACCATCGCCGCCAGAGGTGTCCCGTCCGGCCGATCCACACGCAGAACCGAAAGGGTTTCGTCGGTGGGCGCGTCGGGGTTCGGTCCCCACCTTGCGCCCTTCGGGCCGTCGGGCGTGGGTATCCAGCGGTTGATGTTGAATGGTGCGTTTCCCTCGCCGACGCCGATCCTCGCCTCGGCCAGACGCGAATCGGCTTCGGAGACCGCACCGGCCATCTTCGCGACCAACTGGTCGATGTAACTGTGATCCGGCACGTTCTCTGCGCCGGGTCCCCAGGCTTCCCGCATGGTTGCGGGGCTGGAGTGCGTATGCGAAGCGGCGAACATTACGCACCGGCCGGGGATGC
The DNA here is from genome assembly GCA_030631125.1 of Planctomycetales bacterium. The sequence goes on along the minus strand of DAOVLS010000373.1, from coordinate 291 downwards.
CGACAGCCTGTTCGATCCGCTCGCGAGTCTCGGAGACGACCTGCCCGCACAGCATGCAGACATCGACGGTTACCAGGGCGGCCTTCGTCTTTCCGTCGTCGAGGACCAGCGCCTTGGCGAACATTTCGCCGGTGATGCCGGCGGATGGATTGCCTGATGTGATAGCCCCGACCGGAGGTGTGATATTCGCCCGCGCCACGCCCGCCTTCAATGTGTCCATTTGCTTGTCTCCTTCAGGTGTCTATAGTGCGGCTACTTTGACATCCGCGCAAAATAAGTCCAATAAATTCC
>DAOVLS010000259.1 GCA_030631125.1 Planctomycetales bacterium | reverse complement strand
CTTCACGTCCGCCGAGGAAATCCTGATATCCTTCAAGGGTCGATTGAAGCCGGTCCTTCCCGCCACGACCTGTCCGATCGGCTCGGAGTCGTTTTCGCAGAGCAGCGTGCCCTTATCGCCGACGAACCGCCAGTCGCCGTTCCAGCTGGTGTGGCTCCCTTCGGCACACCAACTTCCACGATAGGTGAAGATCACCCCGCCGGTCATCTCGAAGACGCAGGTGGCAGCGGCATCGCCGGCGTACCACGAGCCTTTCGGGTTGAACTCCAGCGCGTACACGGCGAGGGGATCAGCGCCCGTCATGAACCGCGCCAGGTCGAAGTGGTGAATCGCCATGTCGAGGATCAACGGGCTGGGCATCTCGTCGCGGAATCCGCCGAAGTGCGCCCCGGTGTAGAAGTCGCAGTTAATCGTTGTCAGCGCACCGATCTTTCCACCGGCTACCGTCCGCCTTGCCCTCTCGTGCCGCCCGACCCATCGGCGTGACTGGCTGACCATGTACAACCGTCCGGTCTTTTCAGCGGCGCGGACCATCCGCCGGGCCTCGGCCATGCTCGACGCCATCGGCTTCTCACCAATCACATGACAGCCGGCCCGCAGCGCCGCGCAGGTGACGGAGCAGTGCGCCTCGGGCACCGTCAGGTCGAGGACGAAGTCCGGCTGCGCCTTTTTGATCGCCCTGCCCAGATCGGTCGAAGCATCCGCATTCAGGCCGAACTCCTTGATACGTCCGCGGGCGGCGTCGATGTTCAAATCAACCACGCCGACAACGTCCACCTTTTCCTTCAACAGGATTGGAAACCACGCTTGTGATATACCTCCCGCACCGACAACTACCGCCTTCACTCGCACCAATGGTCACTTCCCTTCCGTGTCCGGTTCGAATAACTGTCTCTCTTTTACGCAAGAGGTCTGTTTGATGTCAAGGTGTTCGTATGTCTTGATTGTCGCCAGTCGGCTTACTCGCGGATGGATTCTCTTGCTCAATTCGCCTTTTGATCTCATCCAGACTGAGCGCGACCCGATAACCAGAGAGTGTTTGTTCGCCCACTTTAATAATCGCTACACCTATGCGCGATGGCGACAAAGCACCCTGTCCGGCTTTTGAGATATTTGCACGCTTATAGAAGCCTTTTTCGTAGGCGTGCTTCATGAGCGGAAACACTATCTCCAGGGCGCGCTCATCGTTCATTGGCACTTCAGGCCCCTCGAACTTCCAGGGATATTCAATGGTAATGGTGTATTGAAGCCCCTCCGGCAAAGCCAGATAATAGGTTGATTCGATGCGGTACTCTTTTCCGTCTATCTGCCATTGCTCCGACCCGGATTGAGCCATTGGCGAATAACCAATGGTTACCGCGGCTTGAGGGGCGCTGTAAGAAAGCGAAATCGCGATGATTGAATGGGCAATAAGACCGGCTCCGCCTATCAGACCTAATACCTTCTTTGCTGTCGTCAGTTTCAGGATAGTTCGAAGTCGAATCGGGATGAAAAACAAGGCGTAAAATCCCAGGGCAATTCCAAGGCAACTGATTACGTTGAAATTGATGCGGCTGCTCTCCTCGCCTGTTACACGGTTCAGGGGGGTTTTCCCAAAAGCAAACAGAGCAATCACAAACACAACAAAAAGCGTAATGCAACTTTGCCCCGCCCTTTTGATTACGCGAGCCTGTAACTCTTTTCCGGCGTCATCACGGTTTTGGGTTTCGTCCATGGCTCAGTCTCCGCTTTCTACCTGTTGGTCTCATGGTTGCCCCAAAGGGGCAGGCAAACACCGCGGCTACGCCCCGACGAGTAACCTGACGGCTGACGTAGCACGGTCGGAAAATCTCGCATTTCAACTGGTACAGTTTTTGGGGGGCACGCCACCCCTTTTTCCGCGCGCAAACGTGTCTCTTAAAATTCGCATTTTAAATTATTCTGGAAAAAAGTCACTTTTTTTTTCATTGGACGCGACTCACGGCTGATAAAGCACTTATGGCTATCTCTCTTTTCGGAAGGAAATTTAATACCCCCTTTGCGCTCACGTTTGCGCGCGCAAACGTGAGCGCGAAAGAAAAGGGTAGAGGGCGCGTATAGTGCGTCCGGGTGTTTTTGACAAGTGAATAAAGACCGGAATACCGGAATACCGGAGGACCGGAATACCGTGAAAAACAGAAAGAAAGAAAGCATGGCGAAACGGCAAGCCGGGCAATTTAGGCAAGATAGGTAAGGGTGGATTTTTAAAAATGAACGTGAAAAATGACGCCGAAAATCGTAAGTGCTTGGCGCACAAGAAATTACGTATTCGGAGACCTTTCCGAATCTTTCCGAATCTTTCCGAATCTTTCCGAATCTTTCCGTACTTTTCCGTTTCTTTCCGTACTTTTCCGTACTTTTCCGTACCTTTCCGTACTTTTCTGTACTTTTCCGTATCTTTCTCTATTTTTCCCTATTTTTCCGGTTCAAAGAGTCGTAGTCGTAGGCTGGGACGGAGCGAAGCGGAGTCCCACCTTTCTCTTCAATTGCCGGGACTACGCTCCGCTTCGTCCCGGCCTACAGCCTCGAAGAGTTTTCCGTTTTCTTCGCGGGGCGTGTATTTGACGCCGAGGTGTTCATAGGCCTTGGTTGTGGCGAGTCGGCCGCGACGGGTGCGGGCCAGGAAGCCTATCTGGAGGAGGAACGGCTCGACGACATCGACGAGCGTGTCGGTTTCTTCGCCGAGCGTGGCGGCGACGGCTTCGATGCCCACAGGCCCGCCGCCGTACGTCTCGATGATGATGCGGAGGAAGTTGCGGTCGAGGTCGTCCAGGCCGAGGTCGTCGATGCCTTCGAGTTTCAATGCAGCCTCGACTGCTTCGACTGTCAATCGTCCGTCGCCTTTGACCTGTGCGTAATCGCGGCATCGGCGGAGGAGGCGGTTTGCGATCCTCGGCGTGCCCCGCGCCCGTCGGCTCATCGCAGAAAGCGCCTCTGCGTCGCAGGTCAACTGGAGCATTCCCGCCGACATCTCAATCCGCTTGAGCAAGTCGGCATCAGACCAGAACTCCAGGTGATGGGCGATTCCGAAGCGCGTCCGCAGCGGGGGCGAGAGCAGCCCGGCGCGGGTCGTCGCGCCGATGAGCGTGAAGGGTTTGAGCGGCAGATTAATCGTCCGGCTGTGCATACCGGAATCGACAATGAAATCAACCTTGAACTCTTCCATCGCCGGATAGATGTACTCCTCGACGGCTGGGCTGAGGCGGTGAATCTCGTCGATAAACAGCACGTCGGATGCTTCGAGATTCGTAAGGATTCCGATCAGGTCGCCGGGCCTCGTCAATGCCGGGCCTGAGGTAACCTTTATCGTCGCAGCCATTTCGTGCGCGATGACGTAGGCCAGGGTGGTTTTTCCCAGTCCCGGCGGCCCGTGGAGGAGAACGTGCTCCATCGGCTCGGACCGCTCGCGTGCAGCGGTGACGGCGATGCGAATCTTCTCCATCAGTTCCGGCGAACCGATACACTCATCCAGCCGCCGCGGCCGTAAGGCGATGTTAAACTGCTCGTCGTCGGGACCGGTCGATTCGGTGGTAATTATCTTCTGTCGTGCCATTTTAGTAGTCTGTAGCCAGTAGTCGGTAGCCGGTTACTGCCGTCCTCCAGCCTTCAATTTATACACCTTCTGGATAATTTCTTCTGGCGATTGCAGTTCGGGCGCGACGGCGATGACTCGCTCGACAAGTGCGGCTGCGTCGGCTCGGCGTTCGCCGAGTTGGACCAGTACGGCGATTGCTTCTGCGGCGGATTCGGAGAATTCCGCTTCGACGGTCGGCGTCAACTCGCCGGCGAATTCGTCGGCCTTGCCCGAAAGTTCGGCGATAATCTGCTCTGCCGTCCGCTTGCCTATCTCAGGCAGGGCGATAAGGAACTTCGCATCCTTGTTTGCGATAGCGGCGGCGACTTCCGTCGGCGGACGAACCAGGGCGCGCAAGGCCTTGCGAATACCAATACCCTTGACCGTCGTGAACAGGCTGAAGAAATCGCGGTCAGCCTCATTCAGGAAACCGATAAGCCTCGGCGTCTGGACGCCGTGAGACGGATTACCCTCGAAATAGTGAATCGTGTGGAGGATAACGTCCTGACCTGCCCGCCGGCTGAGCCGCTCGACGTCGCAGGCCGGTACGAGCACCTCGTACCAAAGCCCGCCGCCGACGTCTATCAATGCCGACGAACCGCTAATCTCCTCCAATCTGCCTGATATTCTCGCTATCATCCGTTAACTGTTTTAGCCGCGAACGGCGTAAACTAAAACATCTTTTTCAAAAACGCCTGTCGGCCTGCACATAAGGCAATGGCCAAAGCGTCAGCCACGTCCGCCGGTTGGGGTAATTCCTTCAGTTTGCAGACAGTCTGAATCGCCCGCTGAACCTGCTGCTTCGAGGCATGGCCGTTGCCGGTCAGGGAGCGTTTTATCGTGGTGGCGGGAAGGTCGCGGACAGCCACGCCGGCGGCAGAGCACGCCAGCAGAATCACACCCCGCGCGTGGCCCATCAGTATGGACGTGCGCGGGTGGCGGTAATGGGCGTAGAGTTTTTCGACGGCTGCAAGATCGGG
>DAOVLS010000185.1 GCA_030631125.1 Planctomycetales bacterium | reverse complement strand
CTGGACGCCGGCGAATACCGGTGTCGGGCGGTTCCTGCCGTTCCGCGGTCCACGAGGTTCGCCTGGAGGTCGAGTTGATGCCTGTGAAGCAGCCCGCTTAATGTCGGGTCCACGGAAATCGTTACTCGTTTTCGTTGACCTGTAACTTCTCTTCCCGCAGCGGCGAGGTCGTCGGCGAAATGACTCTCAATCCATCCGGCGATAAACGGATTGGCTGCGCCGACCTTCAAGTCATCATTTTCCACGACGAGGCGAGTCCCGTTTTTGAACCAGGCGTTGAATTTCTGTGTGCCGATCCGCTGATGAACAGCCGCGAGGACCGCTTCGGTTGGGCCCGTTCGGGGATAAATGCTTACTTCGGCGGCCATTTCAGATTCCTTGTTATCAGGGCATAGTTACAGCGGAAAATGCCTCCGTCCGTGGAGTGTGTCGGTAAAGTCTCAGGCCAGCAATTCCGATCCTTGTAATGCAGGCCGACATCTATAAATTTATCAGCGATCTGATTTCTGTCAACGTGGTAATTACCGATTTTCTTATCCACAATGAGCCAACGTTCGTGCAGACGGAAACTTCCGAAGCAAAGTTTTTTTTCATCCACCATTTGTTCACAAAAATTCCACGAAGCGAGGGTGCGGAAAGAAAAATCAGCAGGGATGCAAGGGATACAGGGGATAAAACATATTTTTAAAATTCAAACAGGTGTTTTTCTTTTTATTAAAATCCATTTTTTATCCCGTGCATCCCTTGCATCCCTGCTAATTCTTTTCCCTGCATCCGGGCTAATTCTTGAAAATTTGTTGTTTGACAATAGGCATTCGGAAATCGACAATCAACAATTGGCAATTGAAGGAGACTTCACAGTGAGATACTTTGCGGCAATCCTGGCGTTGGGTTTGGCTTTTACGTTGCTGACGGCGTCGGCTGAACCGGTCCTCAAACCCGGTATAGTGCCGACCAGTTGGGAACTGGAAATCGAGTACAACACGCCCCAGCCGATTACAATCCTGTTGCCTGGCTGGAAGGAGAAGCGGACCTTCTGGTACATGCTTTACACGGTAACCAACCGAAGCGGCGGCGACCGTATTTTTGTGCCGGGGTTCTGCCTGTACACCGACACCGGTCAGGTTACCCGGGCCGGCGACAGGATTCCCGCAGCGGTCTTCAACGCCATTAAAAAACGCCATAACAATCCGCTGCTGGTGGACATGGCTTCGATTACCGGCAAGTTGCTTCAGGGCGAAGATAACGCCAGGGACGGCGTGGCAATATGGACGGATTTCGACCATAAAGCCCGCGGTTTCGACCTGTTTGTCGCAGGATTGAGCGGTGAACGGGTGAAAATCAAACTGCCGAAACCCATCACCGTTACCGTTACCGATAAGGACGGGAAGACCAAAAAAGTAACCAAAACCGAAGTGGTCCTCTCCAAGACGTTATACCTGCGGTACGCCCTGCCCGGCGAAGCGGCAGCAAGGGCGGGAAACCTGCCCAAAATCAGGAAAAAACAGTGGGTGATGCGCTGACGGCCGAGGCGACTGGGGACCGGGTGTTGTTCTGCGATTTATAATTTTTTGACCGCATTGCCGAAAGGGGCGTGATTTCAGTTCGTCTTATGCCCACGGAACGAGGACTTTGCGATGATTCGGTACAGGTGCATCAGTTGTGACCGGGGTATGGAATCTCCAGCCAGTCTTGCCGGCTCACAGGAATCTTGTTCGTATTGCGGGACTGTCAATGTAGTCCCGCAGATTGCCCGGGACACGTCGCAGCCTCAATCAGCGATTCCGCCGGTGCAGCCTCAATCGCCGATCCCGCCAGTGCAGCCTCAATCGGCGGTTTCGCCGCATCAGACGGTCAACCCCTATGCTCCTCCACCGATGCCTCAATATGCCGCACCAGTAGCCGTCCAGACTGTTTATGCCGGATTCTGGCTGAGGTTCGTAGCGATGATAATCGACCAGTTAATCCTGCTGGTAGCAGGGGCTGCAGGCGGTTTCGTTATCGGCCTGATCATAGGCTTTACAATGGCTACCGGTGGCGCCGACTTGGTGGAGATACAGGGGATCGCCGAACTGATCGGAAACATTTTTGGTATTCTCATTGCTTGGCTCTATTACGCCGGTATGGAAAGTTCCAGAAAGATGGCTACGTTGGGCAAGATGGCTCTGGGGTTGATCGTAACCGATATGTCGGGAAGGCGGATATCGTTCGGGCGCGCCACAGGCCGGCATTTCGGAAAAATCATCTCAGCGCTGCTTTTGTGTATCGGTTATTTCATGGCGGGATTCACCCAGAGGAAGCAGGCATTGCATGACATTATGGCGAGCTGTCTGGTGCTCCGCCGAAAATAGCATTTTCGCCGATTGACGTTTATATTGACATCCGTCGGATGAGCCGATATACTTTTGACGTTGTTTGAGAATAGTTGATCCCGATTGCGGGCAGGTAGGATACAGATTTTATGGCACATAAAAAGGGACAAGGTTCTTCTCGTAACGGTCGTGACTCGAACGCCCAGCACCGTGGCGTCAAGCGTTTCGGCGGGCAGGCGGTTTCGGCCGGCACGATCATCGTTCGCCAGTGCGGTACGCCCTTCAAGGCCGGCACTAACGTCGGAATGGGACGCGATAACACGCTGTTCGCCAAGAGCGACGGATGCGTCCGCTTCCGCGGACGGTTCGTGGACATCGTTTGACAATTTCCGATTTCCAATTTTCAATTTCCAATTGGATTGTGCGCTTCCGGTGTATTCGTCCCGTGTTGACAATTGGGAATCGGCAATGCTACTCTGCGAAGTCGCTACGAAGCACGAGTTGACAATCGGCAATTGAAATGTTTTTAGACGAGGTGGACATAACGGTAATCGCCGGGAACGGCGGTGACGGTTGCGTGAGTTTCCGGCGCGAGAAATTCGTCCCTCACGGCGGCCCGGACGGGGGCGACGGTGGAAACGGCGGGAGCGTCTATTGCCTTGCCGACCCTTCCGTCAACACTCTCTATCACCTTGCCGGCAAACATCACTGGAAAGCCACCCACGGCGGGAGGGGTATGGGAAAAAAATGCCACGGACGCAACGGAATTGATGTCGTCGTTCGCGTTCCGCCCGGAACGATTATCCACGATGCCGAGCGTGGCGTGGTGCTCAAAGACCTTGCCGAAGAGGGCCAAAAGGTCTGCGTCGCGCAAGGTGGCCACGGCGGCAAGGGAAACGTCCATTTCACTTCGTCAACCAACCAGACCCCCCGCGAAGCCGTACCGGGCGAGTCAGGACAGACCCGCCGGCTTCACATGGAACTCAAACTCGTCGCCGACGTCGGACTTGCAGGACTTCCGAACGCCGGTAAAAGCACGCTCCTGCGACGACTCTCTGCCGCCAGGCCAAAGGTGGCGGCATATCCGTTCACTACGCTCGATCCGGTGCTTGGAATCGTCGAACTTATCGGTCATCGGCGGTTCGTCATGGTTGATATTCCGGGGCTTATCGAGGGCGCGCACCGTGGCGTGGGTCTGGGCGAGGAGTTTCTCAGGCACGTCCAGCGGGCTTCGATTCTCGTCCATATCGTCGATATCTGCCCGCAGACGGGCGATGCCGTCAAAAATTACCACACAATCAATGATGAACTGCGACAGTATTCGTCGGAACTGGCCGAAAAACCGCAGATCGTCGTCGCTAACAAAATGGACCTGACCGACAGCGATGAGGCCCTGAAGCGATTCACCGAAGCCGTCGAATGCGACGTCATCGCCATATCCGCCATTACCGGAAAAGGACTCGATAAACTGACCGAACGGATATGGAAAGTGCTTAAAGACAGGGACCAGGGACCAGGGACTAGGGATTAGGGGAAAAGAAGAAACAGATGAGTAAGACTGAATCCATTCTTGCGTGTGATGTCGGTAATTCGCGGATTGCGATGGGGTGCGTGATTGATGAGGAGATTACGGGCGTCCGGCGGGTTGCCATCGACGATCTTGGCGATGCGCTGACGGATTTATGGCAGGAGTGTCCCAAGCCGGCGCGAATCGCTGCCTGTTCGGTCCGGGCGGAATATCTGGCGGCATTGGAAAAGTCGGCGGGGCAACTGAAGCAGAAGGTTCTCGTAGTCGGGCGCGACCTGCCGCTGCCGATAGAGACGAATCTGCCCGAGCCGGAGCGTATCGGGACCGACCGGCTATGCGCGGCGGCGATGGCGTATCACCGCCTCGGCAGCGCCTGCGTCGTAGCCGACTTCGGCACAGCAATTACCATCGACTGCGTTAATGACGAAGGCGTCTTCCTCGGCGGGGCGATCCTGCCGGGGCTTGGCCTGTCAGCCGACGCTCTGGCGAACGGCACATCGGCGCTGCCTGAGGTGGAGTTGACCAAACCGGATTGGGTCTTCGGAGCCGACACACGCCAGGCCATTGTCGGCGGGATAATTAACGGCGCACGTGGCGCGCTGAGGGAACTTATCGAGTCCTACGCTACCGAACTTGGCGTCTGGCCCGAGGTAATCCTTACCGGCGGCGACGCCGAACTGGTCGGGGCCGATTGCGATTTCGTCAGCGCCGTCGTCTCGGACCTGTGCCTGTTGGGCGTGGGGCTTTCCGCCCGGAACGTTCAGAAATGAATACGCCGACGATAACATCGGCATCGCTGGTTACGTCGCCCGCTCGCGGCGGAATCGCCGTCATCGTCCTGACAGGACCCGAAACCGAAAGAATAATCTCCGAAATCTTCCGTCCAGGGTCATCGACCGGCGGGCGGAGGGGCTTGACGCTGGGACGGATCGTCGATGGTAACGAGGTGCTCGACGAGGCGATTGTTTCGATACTCGCCGACGATGCTGTCGAGATTAATATCCACGGCGGCCCGCACGTCGCCCGGAGAATCCTGTCGCTTTTGTCCGAGCGGGGCGCATGCATAGTTTCTGATTGTCAAGCCGATCCGACGCTGGCGCTTTCAGCGCCGGGTCTGGAAAATCCCGCCATTGCCGAGGAGGTTCTCTCGGCATTACGCAAGGTATCCACGCTGCTGGGGGCATCGGCTTTGAGTTGTCAATGGTCGGGCGGGTTATCGGCGTTGGCGAATCGTCCGCAGGTCGATGCCGACGCACTTCGCGCCGCTTCCGACGCCTTGGGGATGATGAAGCGATTACTGGAACCGGCGGAGGTCGTTATCGCCGGGCCTCCCAATGCCGGAAAAAGCGCCTTGGCCAACGCGCTGGTCGGGCGAAATGTCGCCATAGTTTCCGAAACGCCGGGTACGACGCGGGACTGGGTCCGCACACTCACCGATGCCGACGGCTTGCCGATTTGGCTGACCGACACAGCCGGGCTTTGGGCCGATGCTGAAGGTATCGACGCCGAAGCCGTCCGGCGCGCCTGGGAGCGGATAGAATCGGCTGACCTGGTTATTTGCGTTACCGTCGGCGATGCTGACGGATATAGCGACCTTGTCGCGCATCTCCACACGCTGACGAATGTCATCAACGTCGCCGGTAAATGCGACATCGTGGAACCGACCT
>DAOVLS010000036.1 GCA_030631125.1 Planctomycetales bacterium | reverse complement strand
TAATCGTCCGGACTCTCAAGGGATGGGGCGTAACGGCCCTGCACGATGAGAACAGCCACGGCAAGCCGCTTGCGGCGGATGCGGTCGATGCGGCAATCGCCGACCTTGACGCCAAGGCGGCTGAACTGGGCGTAGATAAGGGCGAAGACGTCGGCGTTGCGCATTTGTCGTCACCGCAGCCGGTGGTTCTACCTGCCCGCGGCGGCTTTTCCGCCGGTGCGCTCGCCACGGCGGCCAAGACCGTCGGACTGGAACAGGCTGTCGAGGAGAAGGTCCTCTCCACTCGCCGGGCGTACGGAGCGGCCCTGAACGCCATCGGCGCAGACGAGCGCATCGTCGCGCTGGACGGGGATGTGAGAAATTCCACCTTCACCATCTTCTTCGCCGACAACTATCCGCAACGGTACTTCGAGGCCCGCATCGCCGAGCAGAACATGGTATCGGCGGCGGTCGGTCTGGCGGCGGCGGGGAAGGTTCCGTTCGTCTCAAGTTTCGCCAAGTTCCTCACCCGCGCCTTCGACCAGGTTGAAATGGCCGCCGTCGGTAGCGCTAACATCAAACTTGTCGGCTCGCACGCCGGCGTATCACTGGCGGCCGACGGACCCAGCCAGATGGGTCTGACGGACATGGCGTTCTTCCGCGCCCTGGCCCGCGCCAAGCGGGCGGACGGCGCACCGGCATGCCGGATTATGCTGCCCTCGGACGCCGTCAGCGCGTTCAAACTGACCGAACTGATGGCCAATATCGACGGGATGTGCTACATGCGCACACACCGCCCCGACGTACCGTTCATCTATGACGAGAACGAGACCTTCCAGGCGGGCGGCTTCAAGCACCTCATTGACGGCGAGGACCTGACCATTGTCGCCAGCGGGTATATGGTTCACGTCGCCCAACAGGCTGTGGCGGCGCTGGAGGAGCAGGCGGGCCTGTCGGCGGGTCTTATCGACGTCTATTCCCTACCGGCCGAAACCGACGAGATCCTCCGCATCGGCGACGACTGCCGCGGGCAGATACTCGTCGTCGAGGACAACTACCTCGGCGGTGTGGCCGATGAGATTACCGCCGCCGCCGCGTGCAGCGACCTCGGCGTGATGGTCGATAGCCTCGTGCTTCGCCACATACCCAAATCCGCCCGCACGTCCGACGAGACGCTCGAACTGGTCCACCTGGCTGTGACCGATGTCGTCGCCGCCGCGCAGAAAATGTTCGACCAGAGCGAGTAACAATCCCGGACGTGTCAGTAACCGTGCCACCCAACTCATCAAGTTGGGTGTTACAGGGTACCGGATTGCTGGGGAGTAGCGTACGTGAATATTCACCGAATCGGTTCTGCATCTGGAATCCCCTTCGCCGCACGGGAGTTGCGGAAGTATCTGGCCCGGGCAAGCGGGCGAGAGTTCAGCATCCGCCCCCGCAAGCGGTATGACAATTCCCAAACGGGAATATGGTTGGGATTGTTTGCGGATTTTGAGGGAATTGTCCCGCCGGCTGTATCAGAGGATCCACTTGACGACGAAATTTTCATTCGCATAGGCCGGACCGGCGGCGTCATCGCCGGGAGCAATCCGCGAAGCGCCCTTCTGGCGGTCTATCGCTATTTGAGGGAAGTCGGTTTCCGCTGGATACGACCCGGCAAAGACGGCGAAGTAATTCCCAATCTGAGAAATCCCGTCAAGGTCGTCGGTGTTCACGAACGCGCTTCTTACCGGCACCGCGGAATCTGCATGGAAGGGGCGGTCAGTTACGAACACGCCCGCGATATGGTCGATTGGATACCCAAAGCCGGGATGAACGGCTACCTCGTGCAGTTCCACACGCCTCAGCATTTTTTCGGCCGCTGGTACGAACACGAGTACAACCCGCACATGAAGAAGCAGAGGCTGACCTTCGCCCGCGCCGAGAAGATGACGCAGAACCTGCTCGCCGAGGCCGGGAAGCGCGGACTGGCACTGCACAGAATAGGCCACGGGTGGACGTGCGAGGTGCTGGGCATCCGCGCTACCGGATGGCAAAAGCATACCGGAAAAATCCCTCCCAAAGCGGCGAAGTATTTCGCCAGGGTCAACGGAAAGCGCAGGCTGGGGGACGGTATCGCCGTCGATACACAATTGTGCTACGGCGATCCGAAAGTTCGCCGGATGCTGACCGATACGGTCGTCGAATATGCCCGCCGGCGACCGCCCGGCGAGGTCGTCCACTTCTGGCTGGCCGACGGCGTCAACAGCCATTGCGAGTGCCCGCTCTGCCGCGACCATCGCCCCGCAGACCTCTACGTGAAAATGCTCAACGAAATCGACGCGGAACTGACACGCCGAAGCCTCGAAACGAAAATTGCCTTCGTAATCTACGAGGACCTGCTCTGGCCGCCGGTAACCGAGAAGATAAACGACCCCGACCGCTTCAGCCTGATGCTCGCGCCGTTCACCCGCTCATTTTCGGAGCCGTTCGCCGCTTCACCGCGACGGACGAGGCTCAAACCGTTCCGCAGGAACAAACTCGACACGCCGACCGGACCGGACGAAAACCTCGCCTACCTCGACGCCTGGCGAAAAACGTTCGCCGGCGAGTGTTTCATCTTCGATTACCACTTCTGGCGGGACCTGCCCAGGGACCCGGGCCAATACGCCATGGCGAAGGTCCTGCATCAGGACATCCGCAATCTGCGGGATATGGGCCTGAACGGAATGATCGACGGTGCGTCGCAGCGTTTCGGCCTGCCTTCGGCGCTGGGAATGACGGTGATGGCAAGGACGCTGTGGGACCGGAAACTTTCCTTCGGGGAAATTGCCGACGATTATTTCGCCGCCGCCTTCGGAAAGGCCGGACCGGCGGTCGAAAAATATCTCCGCACGTTGTCGAACCTGTTCAATCCGCGCCTTTTGAGGCGGGAACTCACCGCCGCCAAGCGGCGCAAGGCCGTCGGCCAACTCAAAAAGATTCCCGCCCTGATTGAAGCCTTTCAGCCGATGATTGAGCGTGGAATGTCGCTGGCCGAACCGGCCCATGCCCGCTCGTGGAAATATCTGAAATATCACGCGCGGATGTCGCTGCTACTATGCCGCTATCTGCTGGCGATGTGCCTGGGCAACGAGGACGAGGCCAAAAAACGCGCCTGGGACTTCATCGAATACGTCCGTCGCCACGAACGGTATTACCATCGCGCCTTCGACGTGTCCATCTGCCTCAATGGCTTAAGCCCGCTGCTGGGATTCGCATACGACGGACTGATGTAGCGCCGGCCCTGACGCTACCGTGCTGGAGGCCAATGCTATTTCGAAGACTTCGATGCTTCCGAGGTGTTCCCGTATGCGCCGATATTGACGCGCCCGCCGTTCGGGGCCGATTCATTCTTCCATTTTGACTTCGGATCGCCGGCATCTATGCAAGGACTCGTCGCCTTGTCCTTGACCCACTTCTTCCCGTCCCATCTTCCGTATTGCGATTTAAGATGGAAATCCTTCTTCGAAGGATTAGCGAATAAGGGATCCTTGCTTATGTCTCCCGCGCCGGGTGTGCAACCTACATAGTTTTTGACATTATCCCAAACATCGTTATACATGAGAATGTTGTTTTTTCCATTCGCGAGGTTAATACCCCAGTTCCTCTTACATTTTGTGACAATACAATTTTTGAAAAGGTTATCGTGCGGAGTGTCCCATGTTTCGCTGCCCAACGAAATATATATACCCATGTATACATCGGTAGCAATACAGTTAATAAATCTGTTATTAGACGACTTTACATTGAACCCCACACTCCAGTTTGAAACTGAAGTTGCCGCTGTTTTCTTTACGCCAGCGGCCACACAATTAATAAATGTGTTGTGTCCGCTCAATTCTTTTGGTGAGAAATGCTCCCCTCTGGTATCATACGAACGGCAATTGATAAGCATGTTGTTGCTTGATCCATACCTGAGAGCAAATCCGTGCCACGGTCCTCCGAGCATAACGCAATTCTTGAGAATATTTTTTTTGCAGCCGCCAGTACCGTCTTTCTTTCCATAGAGAGTAAAACCGTAATCGGTTTTAAACCGACCGCCTTCTATTAATGCAGGGTCTGCATAACTTACACAATCTTCAATGAGAGAAGCGGTAACGCCTCTGAATAGGAAATTGTGCATCACATTGTTATATGCTTTACAATTCCGGACATTAATATGGTGATTATTATCCTCAAAATAGATTCCATGATGATTCTGATAAGCAATGACATTATAGACATTAATATGGTGTGTGCTGCCTTGTCCCGTCGCACCTTGTCCCAGAATGCCAACCAGATATCTGGTGGTGGTAATCCCATCAATTGTAATATATGACTTTCCGTTCAGCCATATCCCATATCCCTTAACATCTGCGCCATTTATTTTTACTTCGCCATCGTATCCTTTAAACGTAATGTAATTTTCTTTCGTACCGGAGTTTTTGATAACCACATGCTCATGCCCATAGTTGCCGCCTTTGATTTTGACCGTATCGCCGGCGCCGGCGACCTTGGCGGCGTGAGTTATCGTCCGCCAGGCGGTTTTCTCAGCCAGGCCGCTGGCCGAATTGTCCCCGGATGTGGAGACGTAATACGTCTTTGACGCGGCCTCGGCATTTATGCCGCACCCGGCGACTACAACCAGAATTGACACCAGCACAACCAGTCGTGTTTTCATCATCCTGCATCTCCTTTCCATTTCTATACCCGATCACGAGCGTTTTCTAGCTTTGCGGCGTGTTCCAAATCTAATCAGAGTTTCAGGAAGTTCGCCAGCAGGGCGTGGCCGGTGTCGGTGAGGAAACTTTCGGGGTGGAACTGGACGCCCTCGGTCGGGTGCGTCTTCGAGCGGATGCCCATCAGTTCGTTTTGATCGGTCGTCCAGGCGGTTTGCTCGAAGTCGGCGTCCAGACCCGCCGGTTCGACGATGAGGCTGTGGTATCGCGTAGCCGTAAAGGGGTTGGGCAAGCCCGCCAGGACGCCCTTACCGTCGTGTTTGATTTCGCTGGTCTTTCCGTGCATTATCCGCTCTGCCCGGACGACCTTGCCCCCGAAGACCTGTCCGATGCACTGATGCCCCAGGCAGACGCCGAGGATGGGAATCTTCCCGTGGAAGTGCCGGATGAAGTTCATACTCTCGCCGGCCTCGTTCGGCGTGCACGGCCCCGGCGAAATAATCAGATGCGTCGGCTTACATTCTGCCTCGACGGCTTCGGCGCCGGTAACGTCGTTGCGAAAGACGCGAATTTCGGTTTCCGGCCCAAGTTCCCCGATCCGCTGGACGAGGTTGTAGGTGAACGAGTCGTAATTGTCGATTATGACGATCATAGGCGCATCGTATCGGTCTATTCGGCTCCGGTCAAGCCGGGGCGAACAATTCAATAATCTGCGTTGTATCGCCGGAGCGGGGGGGTTATACCATATAGGAAGACATCGTGGGCGCAGGCGGCAGGGAGAAAGTTATGAGAAACGTATATGCAGCGGTGATTTGCGTGGCGGCGTTGACATGGGTTTCTTTTGCCGGTCCGACCACCAGGCCTGCCTCGACGACAGGCCCAGGTGCGACAACAGCGCCGGCGGCCCGGCTGGAAGCGTACATTCGGGCCATCAGGGAAACCGACAATCCTCGCTCGGCGATGTCGGCCTACGCCCGCGGCTGCGCGATAGACCGCAACAAGGTCGAACTCCACGACACATATATGAAGCGGATGCTGAAGTTCGGCCTGCCGAAGATTGCCTATTATCCGGCCAGGGTGCTGGTTCGGCTTGACCCGAATAACGGTTTGGCGTGGGGCGTCGTCGGCTACAATCGCGGCAATCGCGGGGAATTGGCCGAGGCGCTGTCGGCGACGATTCGCTCGCTGGAAAAACGCCGCGACGATCCCTCCGTCCTGCACAACGCCGGGCAGTTAGTCGCCTGGTATATCAGCCAGCCCAACCTGCCTAAGGTTACTGACCGCGTCGCGCGACTGCTGGCGCGGATGAAAAAGGAACTCGCCGGCAAGGAACAATACACTGGCGCCTACAACGCCATAGTGGCCGCTTACGGGAAGCGACAGGACGTCAAGGATAAATTCGACGCGAAGATCGAGGTTGCCGAGGCAAAACTGGAACAGGCCGAGGTGCTGGCGCGTGCGAAACGTCAGGAGTATCGCGACCTTGTTGCGGATGTTGACTCCAGGAAGGAACTCCGTCGCAAACTGCAGCGCGAACTCCGCTCCCTGGAGACCAACCCCGACGACGACTATCGCAAGCACATTCGCCGTCGTGACTTGCGCAACCTCATCCGCGACGAGGACGCCGCCATTTTGGCTCTGGATCGCAAAATCGCTCGTCTGTCCCGCGAGGCCAGAAGTATTGTTGCGAACCTGAAACGCGAGAAGGCTACGCTGGCAAGGCTCCGCAAGGAAAGCGCCGCGGCGGTGGAAAAGGTCAAGTTCCCATACCGGTGGGACCCGCCGGCTGTGGACGGCGTGGTAACACCCGAGGTTGCCTTCCCGTTTTCGCCGACTACTACGAGGACCTCGGCGCCGGCCGATTCCGAGACCAAGGCCGCCCAGCGGCTGAAGTTGGCCAGGCTCTACCTCCGTCACAAGATGAGTGACAAGGCCGTCAAAATCCTGCGGGGAATCGTCAGCGACTACGGTTCCACCAAGGCGGCTGGGGAGGCGAAGAAACTGCTGGCGTCCCTGAGGCGGTCTCGGTAAATCCGGGCGGGGCATTAGAATAATAGGCGTCAGATGCCGCTACCTATGGTTTATACTGTATAGGAAGACCCCTTGGGCAACCCAGCAGGGAGAAAGTCATGAGATGCAGGCGATTGGTAATAATCTGTGCGGTGGTGTTGGCGTGGATGGTTTTGGCCAGTCGGGGCGGTCCGGCCACCAGGCCGAGTTCGGCCACAAAGCCGGCCGATAGGTTGAAGGCTTTCATTCGGGCGGTAGCCGAAGCGGATAATCCCCGCGCGGCGATGTCTGCCTACGCCCGCGGCTGCGCGATAGACCGCAACAAGGCCGAACTCCACGACGCATATATGAAGCGGATGCTGAAGTTCGGCCTGCCGAAAATCGCCTACTACCCGGCCAGGGTGCTGGTCCGTCTAGACCCGAACAACTCCCTGGCGTGGGGCGTCGTCGGGTACATGCACGGCAAGCGCGGAGAATTGGTCGAGGCGTTTTCGGCGACGATTCGCTCGTTGGAAAAGCGCCGCGACGATCCCTCCGTCCTGCACAACGCCGGACAACTGGCCGCCTGGTACGACAACGAACCGGACCTGCCCAAAGTCTCCGACCGCACCCGGCGGTCGCTGGCGCAGATGAAAAAAGAACTGCTCGCCAGCAAGCCCTATTCGTCGGCATATAAAACGATCAAGTCCGCCTACACGCAGCGCGCCGGCCTGGTGGAGCGGCTTGACAAGCAGGTTGCCACCGCTGAAGCAGAGGTCTTGGCGGCGCGGCGAATGGCGATGGAAATCGACAGCCAACTGCGGGAACTGGCCAACGAAATCGACCGGCGAAAACGCATGATAGATGAACTTTGGCGCGAATTGCGCACAGGGGCGGGGTATTACTACCGCGACGCCGACGGTCGGCTTGTCTATTATCGTCGCTACCGCCGGGCCTACCGCGACGACATCTACGAGCGCATCCATCAGGCGGAGCGCGAAGTCGAGCGCCTCAGGTCGGAGCGCAGGGGCGTCCGAAGCCGGGGCAGAGCGATATTGGTCGATCTCAAGGGCAGGGAGGTTATCCTGTCCCGGTTTCAACAGCAGATACACACGGCGAAAACCCGTACCGAGCGGGAATTCCGCTGGGACCCGCCGGCAGTCGATGGCGTCGTTACGCCTGAAGTCGAGCGCTTTCCGATAGCCACCCGTCCGTCCGCGCCCGCCGACCCTGAGTCCCAGGCCGGTCAACGCCTCAAACTGGCCAAACTCTATCTCCGACACGAAATGAACGAAAAAGCCGTCGTAATCCTTCAGGGAATTCTCGAAGATTACCCTTCCGCCAAAGCCGCTAAAGAGGCAAAGGTGCTCCTGGCGAAACTCAAACCGCTCCAGTAGCAGGATGGCCCGCACAGATGCGGGTCTCATCAGGGACCGTATGAAAATAGCCCGGCAATTTATTGCCGGGCACTCGCTGTTTCTTCGATAAAAAGTCACAAAAATCCCCGGAAAGGCACTAGGCGCAACACGCAAAAGCGGGTATAATGTGCTATTGGAGTGAGAGGGACAAATTCTGACGTGGAGGATCCCCGATTGCAGTTGCAGTCTTACGATGCGCGGTATCGTTGAGATGCCGGAGCACTCACGTCGGCACAATTTGGAGGGCGAGATATGTTGACATCACGAAGCGTTATAGTATGCACACTATTGATGGTCTTTTCGTATGGGGCACAGGGCGCGCCGGTATCATTTGACATGAGCGTCGAGTTTAGCGGGGCTACGCCTCCGGTCGGGGCAGCGCCGTGGCTGAACGCGACCTTCGACGACGGAGGCTCGGCCGGTTCGGTTACACTGACGCTCACGACCCCCGGTCTGACCGGCGTAGAGTGTGTCTCCAATTGGATGTTCAATCTGGACCCAGGTCTGGAACCGACGAATCTACTGTTCTCTTCGCCGACTAAAACAGGTATTTTCGACGATCCTGTTATTTATACCGGCGTGGATGATTTCAAGGCCGACGGGGCCGGCGACTTCGATATCTGGATCGCTTTTGAGACCGGTGGCGGGGTGGGCTCGAACGAGCGCTTCGGTGCCGGCGAGGCCGTCGAGTACACCATCACTACTACTGAGATCGGCGCCTCGCTGACGGCTGAGTCCTTCGATTTCCTCTGCACGCCCGCGGACCACGGTCCCTTCCCCACCGCAGCGCACGTTCAGAGCATCGGGGATAATGAAGACAGCGGCTGGACAACGGCCCCCGAACCGGCAACGCTTTCGCTGTTGGCTGTCGGCGGAGGCCTGTTGCTTATCCGGCGGCGGAAGCGGAAGAGTCTGTAGAGCCGGGCCGGCGCATCGGCAGGGCGAAGAAGCAGACGGCGAAGAGGGCGATGCTTACAGCCGACGCCAATACCGCCCACGGTAGGTAAGCCGGGTTATTTCCGATAAGGCTTCCGGTGAGTATATATCCGTTGATTCCGGCCAGTGAGCAGACGGTTACTCCTATGCTCAAGACCGTCTTATCGTTTGGAAAGCGTCTGACGGCCATCGCGAAGTAGGCCGGCCAGGTCGCCGAAAACGCAAACCCCAGGACGAAAAAGCACGGCAGAAATACCGCCGGGGCGGGATAAAGGACCGCCGGGACCGCTGCTGCGGCGCAAGGAAGACAGACCTTTATGATGCCCCGCTCGCCGACCCGGCGGGAGAAGGCCAAAGCCGCGCAACGCCCGGCGACGATACCCAGAAGCATCACCACCAAAACCACTTGCGAGAAGCCGCGGGCCGAGAAGCCCCAGAGGCCCTGACGATGCTTTTCGATGAACGACGGCAGCATACTGGTTACGCCCGCCTCGCTTCCGGCAATGACGGCGAACTGGAGACACACCAGCCAGAACAAGCCGCTGCGGAGGACCGAAGGGGCCTTCCTCGCGGCGGCATGTTGCCGGTGCTCGGTCCGGTTCAGATGCGAGATCGCCTTCGTCGGCCAGGTGAAAGCGGCCAACGTCAGTACCAACCAGATTACCGCGTACACGCGCGCGTTTCCGCCCAGGGAGGCGCCGATGACCAACACCATCGCCGGTGCGACGACCTTGCCGATGGAATTGGCTACATGCAGCAGGATGACGCCGGTGTGAGGCGAATGATGCCACAGGTCGGCGAAAATGGCGTTGGCGGTACCCGTGAAACTCACGCCCAGGGACAGAACGAACCACCCCGCCGCCAGACCCGCGATTGCCCAGAAGTTGCTCTGCTGGAGGAAGCAGTACAGTCCGAACGCCAGGAACGACAGGACCAGCCCGGCGCGGAACAGAGCGAGCCGACCGATGCCGGGCAGCCGACGCGCGATGATCAGCCCCAGTATCCCCGCCGCCAGACCGAGGACCGCCACGCCCGCTCCTGTTACCCAGAAAGGCAGGGCGAACTGCTCCTGTACGCCCTCGCGCAATGCCCCCACCAGCGGCGCACCGCCGGCGCCGCCGGCCAGGCTTACCGCCAGCACAGTCCCGGTGATCCACGTCGTCGAAACCGCCTCATCGGGCTTGGAATGTCCGTTCCGGTTGGGCATAGAACCCGATAAGGTAACCGCTCGCGTCGCCCTTGTCAGCAGTGAGCGTCAAAAAGACGGTTCCGCATCCGCTTGCGGCTTCGCCCGCGCAGCGTAACGCGCGGGTCTGGGTTCGGGAGTGCAAATTCTCACCGTCGGCCCTGGGGCCTGCGCGATGGGGGCGACACCTTCGGTTTGACCGGTACGATCTTCTGCATCAGCGCAGTGTGGACCATGTATTTTCTTATTGTTATGTCTTCCGGCATCCGTTGGCCCGGGGCTACTGTGGGTCGTCCTATGGTGATTTGGTGCCGGTAGTAGGCCAGCGTCTGACCGGTGCGCGAGCCGCTGATGTTGAAAATCCTGCCGACACCGCGCATTGCGCCCGGCGTGAAACGGGATTTGTAACAGGCCTGGAGGTACTTACGGATGTCGTCCTGACTCGGCCGGGCGACGAGAAGGCCGCCCTTCGGCCCCGCTGCCAGTTCCTTCACCGTGTAGTTGCTGAGGTAACTGTCGAGGACCTTGTCCCGCATGGCTGCGAACAGTTCTGCCGAGTTGAACAGGTCTGCGCCGATGATGCGCTTGTCGCGCGCCACGACGATGCCGGCGCAGTTTTTCGGTAACTTCGGGATGATCCGCTTGCGTAATTCGGCCAGGCGTTTGACATTTTCCGGTTTGCTCATCGCCACAGCCAGGTCGCCGCTGGCGTCGGAAGATTTTAGCCGGCGGTTGGCGCGGGCGACCTCGGCCCAAACCTCGCCTTGACCGGCTTTTTGAGAGGCCCTTTCCCGCACGCCCTGGGGCGCGACCGTCACCGCTTTATTAAACCCCTTCCTGCCACTCCAGCGCCCGCGCTGGACGCAATAGACCGGCAACACCGTAACCGAATCAGGCCCAAGCAGCGCATCGGTCGTCAACGTCCGGTTCTGCTTTCCGCCCGTGATGATTTCACCGGCCATCAGGAAAATCATCTTTCCCGACTTGTTGACGAACCTGGCTTTGGGAACCTGGGCCGATTTCATTTCCTCGATTACCAGCAACTTCTTCTCCAGCGCCTGGGTCATCGTCAGGACGCCCTCAAGGCGATTGGTTTGGCTCAGGCTTATCGGAAAGATAGTCAACCGGCCTAGTTCGGCCTGCGGATGGATGTCGGCCCGGTCGAGGTATCGCGTCAGGACATTGACCGTCGACTTGACCGCAGCGGCCTTTCGTTCGGCCCGGTTTTCGGCAGGTCCGGCCTGACCGGCGGAAAGCACAATACATAACGATAATAGGACATAAACTGTCGTACGCATGATTTTAGTCTCCTTTAGCCTTTGCAGCCCCCTATCTATTTTGACGCAGGGAGAGCCAAAAGGTTCCTCTTATAAGTCGCATTCGGGGAAATACCTTTGCCGGTCCGGCGGATAATGGCACAATGCCGCCGTTCGGGTCAAGGAACCAGGAACAGCCCAAAGAGAAAACTTCGGATGATTTACCTGGTAGTCTCAATAATCTTCATGGTGCTGTTGGCTGTGGTTACTCGGATGGGTACGCGCAGCGGCGCGGGGGCTCTCGGAATGAACGCCGTCTTTCGCGGGACGGCCGGTGTAATAATGCTCGTGGTGGCCATCTCGACCACGGACTCATCGAGCATCGAGCAGGTTTGGCGTCTGTCCGGCTGGTCGGGCGTGATTGCGGCGATGTTCTTCTTCTGGCCCGCGCCACAATGTCGAGGGTCGGACGCTTATGCACAAGAACCGCGACCAGGTCGAACGACCACAGGCTGCCTATGTGGTGGGCGCAAAGCCTCGCGGAAAGCGTATCTACCGCTTTCTCGCCAACGGTGATGTCCACGACATAGGTCCGTCGATGGCGCTGAACGAGAAGGGCCTGGCGATAGTAGCGGACATGGGCTACAAGGAGAAAAATCCCCGCTTCAGAGGCATGATGAACGGGGACATTCTGCGGATCGTCGTCGAGACTTGCGCCGACGCCGAAGAAGCGGTTGCACTTTTGCGGAAATTTCACGAAGAGAAGGTCTATGCCGGCGGAAAGTTCGGCACGCACTGGATGCTTGCCGATCGGACCGGGGCGGGTGCGCGGGTCTATCAGTACACCGATAGTTTTATCGAAAAGATAAGCCGCAGCGGCTTTCTCGTCATGCGGGACAAGGATGCCAGAGGACGACTGGTAATGAAAGCCCTTCGGCAAAACCGGGGCGGGATTACCGCCGGACTGATGAACCAACTGTCCCGCCGCCGGCCGATTTTCAATCCCGGATGGAACGTCTCGGCATACACCGCCGTGATTCCGCCGAAGCGGCCCGACCTGTTCTCATACGCATGGTTTGCCGTCTGCAATGTTCGTAAAACACTATACGTGCCGCTTTATATGAGTGTAACGGCGACACCGAAGATACTTTTCGACGGGACGCTTTACCGTCTTTCAGGCAGCCAAAAGTTCGGCGTTGACCTTTTCAGGAAAAGCAAAGCCCTCGGCGTAAATCTTGAGCGGTTCGAGCAGGAGACCGACGCCGACCGGGCCGACATGGAGGTCGCAGCCGGAGTCGCACTTCGCCGTCAGGGCGAGCGCGCCGCCAGGAAAGTATTGACGGAAGGTTGTTTGCGTTTTGCAAAGCGTGCTGAACGCCTGCTGCGGCTTATTCGTGCCCGCTAACGCCACC
>DAOVLS010000348.1 GCA_030631125.1 Planctomycetales bacterium | reverse complement strand
GCAGGACCGTCGAGCCGGTGCGGTTGGTGTTGAGCATCAGTTTGACCTTCTCGCCGGGTTTGTACTGGCCCTTGTCGGGCAGGATTTCGATGTCGTTGAAGCGGAACTCGCT
This sequence comes from Planctomycetales bacterium, assembly GCA_030631125.1. Next base: position 3,500 of record DAOVLS010000348.1, on the reverse strand, counting down.
GCCGTCGAACCCTTCGCCCCGGATGCAGAATATGTACCCGCCCTCGATGGTGTGCTTTTTCGCGTCGGTAACTTTGTAACTGAGCCGGTATTGGCCCGCGCGCGAAGCCTTCATCTGGATGCTGCTGACGCCCTCGTCGTCGGTGTTGAGGTTCCAATTTCGGACTGCCGTTTCGACGGGCTTGTTGTCCTTGTAGGTGATTCGGAAAAGTGTCAGTTTGCCTTTGCCCTCGACGGCTTTGCCGTCAAGCCGCCGGGCCTTGAATGAGGCGCGGACCGTGTCGCCGACGCGATAGTGGCCTCGATCTACCCATGCGTGGACTTTGAAGGGTTTTCGGGCTACCAGGACGCTGCCGGTTCCGACGATTGTCCGTCGGGACTGGTCGGTAACTTCGGCGGTGATGGTGTATTTATGGTCGCGGTCGCCGTGGATGGCCTTGGCGACGGCGGTGTCGATGAGCACCTTTACCGTCCCGTCTTTTCCGACGGGGACCTCGGCTTCGGCGACGACTTCCGGCTTGACCGGCGGATGCCAGCGCCACCAGTACCAGCAAGGCAGAGGCCTCCTGCAGCCCCAGTGGTACCAGCCCGGATACCAATTGTAATCATATCCGAACCACCAATACCCAGGCCCGTAGAACCAGTCCCAGCGATAGATCGGATACCAATGTGCGTCGTGGGCGGTGCGGAGGACCTTGTACTTGACCTTCGCGTTGACAACGGGCGCGCCGAAATAATACTTCGCGATGATCTTCGCTTCGATCTTTTCGCCGAGTTTGACCGGCTCCTTGGGGGCCTCGATTTTCACCTCGAATTCGGGCTTCTTGTATTCCTCTACGCGGAAAGAACTTCCGCCGTGGGGGTGGTGGGGGATGTAGATGCGATAGACGCCCAGCGTGGCGTTCTTCTTGAGCGTCAATTTGCCGTCGAACCCGCCGTACTCGTCGGCAGTGAAGTTTTTCGTGAATATCTTCTCACCTTTAGGGTTGTTCACCCTTACCGTGAACTGCCTGCCTGCGAATGCGCTCTTGCCTTCAACGTCGTACTTTGCGTGGTTGACCCAGAACTTGAATTTGACCGTATGCTTAGGACGATAAACGGGCCTGTCGGTGATTACGAATGTCTTTGTGGCCTTGTAGTGGCTGTCGTGATAGTTGCCGTGCCACGCGCCGGTCCAGCCCAGGTATGCCAGCCTGCCTGCGGGCGTTGTGGCGATGACAACCCACCTGTGTTTGCGGTCCTGCTGCTTGGGCGTCAGGAACAACTGCCCGTCGGCGTCTGTGAACTCGGCGAAGTTGCGCGTGTGGACTACGTAGTGGACGCCTCGGCCTATGGCGTTCTTGACCCGCTCCTGCCGATAGCCGAAGAACTCCACGTTGCACTTGGGGATCGGTTTGCCCGTAACGGCGTCGGCGACGAAGTAATAAGTCTTGCCGGACAGGGGCTTCTTGACAATAGCGGTATCGGCCACCCAGATGATGATTTCGGACGTGTTTCCGTCGGCCATTGTGGCCTTGAGCAGATACGCGCCGGCCTTCTGTAACGGCGTGGTGATGGTGATGCGCTTGTCGAAGTGTTTCGCTCGCGGTTTGAGGTCCAGTTCCCATGAGGCGACCTTCCTGCCGACGTACTTGACCTGGTTCTTCTGCACCAGTTGATAACCGATGTCCGATATTCGTAACTTTTCCCACGACAGTTTTCGCGGGCCACTTTTGAGGTAGGTCTTTACGTCGTCCAGCAGTTTCTGCACGTGGATTTCGTGTGCTTCCAGGCCGACTTTTTTACCGTTTCGGAAGCGGAACTCGACCGTCGCGCCCTTACCCGACGGCTGGGTTACGATCGGCTCGAACTGACCCCAGTTGCTGATAATCTGATTGAGGCGCTGCCGCCAAGGCTTGTGTCTTGGGTTATTCTCAAGTGCTTTTCTCCAGTAGCCCGCCGCTCTGGGATACTGGCGGCGATTCTCGAATATCCCCGCCAGTGTGTCGTTGCGTTTCAGGTCCTTGTAGATTTTGATGAAGTTGAATTCGTCGGGCAGTTCGAACCGCTTGATGCCGCTCGCCAGGCGTGCGATGGTCTCATTCTCGCCGAGCGTGTGCAGTTCGTAGGTGCCGGATTCGTTCTTTTTTCCGTCGTCTCTGCCGCCCCTGCCGAAATACCAGCCGTAGTGCGCCATCGTCTGGACGCCGAACTGGTTATGGAGGAAATCGGCGAAGTGTCGGCGGACCTGGCTGTTGCGGTTCGGCGACATTTCGACCGCCTGCAACAGACACCACCGCCAGCGCTGCCCGTCGGTGGTCGCAGCCTTCCAACTCTTTGGCCTGTAATGATATACGGGTGTTCCATCTTCGTTGACCGGCGCTCCGCGGTGTCCGCCGTAGTAGTGTTGCCACGGGCTGTAGTATCCGTCCTCGTAGTCCGGCAGGGTCGAGAGGTCTGTGGCGTACTGCAATCGCCACGCCTGGCTGAAGCCTCGATTGGCAAGGAGCATCCTGGCAAACGACAGGTAAAAATCCGACAGCGAGCCGCTATCGTTCTCTCCGGCTGTCTTGCTCATCGCCTGCTGCATCAGTTGCAGTGCGCGGACCCTGTCGCGGTCGAATGCGTTGACCCATTTGGCCCTGCCCCCGCGATGCGAGCCTCGCTTGAACTCGCCGGCGATTATCGTCCCGTAGTGCGGATCGCTCATGTAACTCTGCGCCGCAGCCCACAGCAGACGCCAGTTATCCTTGTGGACGGCGATGACCTTCTCGCGGAAATCATCTATCTCGTTGACCCGATTGAGTGTTTTGAGGCAGCCGATGGCGGCGTTCATGTCCCAGCCGACCTTCATAGGCTCGTCGGTCGCCCCCAGGGTGATCTTCGAATAGACTTCCCAGGCCTCCTTGTGGTTGCCATCGTTGTTGAGTTTTTGGGCCTTGGCTCGCAGTGATTTGGTGCCCTGTTTTTCGCCTGATGCCGACACCATGAGGAGCGAACCGAGCAGCACAATCATCAGTAATCCGGTCAGTCTGGTACGTTTCATTTTTTCCCTTTCGGATAAGGCGAATATCTTTCCGGCGGCCTCTCGCCTACAGGCTCTACCCATAATAGACGCAAAACCACCCGGTTTGTTCCATAAATTTATGTCCACGGGTCCCTGGGGCCCCTTGCGGGGATTTCCGCATGCGCTCAGGTTTGCGCGCGCAAACGTGTGCGCGTTTTCGGGTGGAAATGGAAAAAAATAAAAAAAATCTTTCTATGGGGGCCAGGGACTTACGTCGAGGCTGTGCTCCGTCGGCTACAGGTTTGCGCGCGCAAACGTGAGCGCGAAAGAAGAGGGTGGGGGGCGCCTTCGCTCAGGTGACGGCGTCCCAAGGGACGCGTATAGTGCGTCCGAGTGTTTTTTGACAAGTGAATAAAGCCCAGAGAAGGGACTTGGGACTTGGGTTTAGGGACTTGGGAAAAACAGAAAAACAGAACCCGGAACCGATTTACCAATCAACCAATTGACCAGTCTGT
>DAOVLS010000204.1 GCA_030631125.1 Planctomycetales bacterium | reverse complement strand
GCTGATGAACCGCCGCGACCTGCCGTGCGCCCGATCGCAGTAACCCTGCCGGTCTGGTTCAGAAAACTCATGTCCAACCAGCGGAATATATAATCGACGATGCTCTTGGCGAAGGGGATGTCCGGGTTGGCGGTCATCCCGCCCGGCTCGAATCGCTGGTGCGAGAACTTCCTCGCCAACGCCTCCAGCGGGACGCCGTACTGGAGGCACAGGCTGATGGCTGTAGCGAAGGCGTCCATCATTCCACCGACGGTCGAGCCTTCCTTCGCCATGGTGATAAATACCTCGCCCGGCACGCCGTCCTCGTGCAGGCCGACGGTTATATACCCCTCGTGTCCGCCCACTTCGAACTTGTGCGTCAGCGACTGGCGAGTCGCCGGCAGGCGCCGTCGGCGGGGCACGGGCTTAGACGAAGATGCTTCGGCTTTGTTTTTTTCAGGCTCCCCGGCCTCGTCGTTGTCAGCGTCTTTTTTCAGGTTCACCGGCTGGGAAAACTTCGACCCGTCGCGGTAGATTGCCACGGCTTTGAGCCCCATTTTCCAGCCGCTGATGCAGGCGTCGGCGATGTCGTCAACGGTCGAATCCTTCGGCATATTGACGGTCTTGGAGATCGCTCCCGACAGGAAAGGCTGGACCGCCGCCATCATTCGCAGGTGCCCGGAGTAGTGTATCGACCGGTTGCCGTTGACCGGTTTGAACGCACAGTCGAAGACCGCCAGGTGCTCTTCGTGCTCTTCGTTCAGGTCGGGCGAGCCTTCGATTGTATCGTTCTCTTCGATGTACTGGAGTATCCGCCCGATCCGCTTTTCTTCGTAGCCGAGACTTTCCAGCGCCGGCGGGACGGTCTGGTTGACGAGTTTGAATATTCCTCCGCCGGCGAGCATCTTATACTTGACCAGTGCGATGTCAGGCTCGATGCCTGTGGTGTCGCAGTCCATCAGGAAGCCGATCGTCCCGGTCGGCGCCAGCAGCGTCGCCTGGGCGTTGCGGTAACCGCTGGTCAGACCGGCCGATATGGCCTCATCCCATCCGGTGCGGGCCGCTTCGAAAAGGTCGGACTGGCAGATCGTCTGGTCTATGTCCTCAACGGCCTGGCGGTGCATCCGCATCACGTTAATCATTGCCCGGCGGTTCGGAGTGAACTCCGGGAAAGGCCCGAGTTGGCTTGCCAGTTCGGCGCTGGTGGCGTAGGCCTCGGCCGTCATCACCGCCGTGATTGCGGCTGCTGCAGTACGACCGGGATCGCTGTCGTAAGCCCAACCCATGCTCATCAGCAAAGCGCCGAGATTGGCGTAACCAAGACCCAGCGGGCGGAACTCGTGACTGTTGCGGCAAATCTTCTGCGTCGGATAACTGGCGTGATCGACCAGCGTCTCCTGGGCGATGATGAATATCCGCGCCGCCCGGCGGAAACTTTCCACGTCAAACGACCCGTCCGCCCGGCGGAACTTCATCAGGTTCAGACTCGCCAGGTTGCAGGCCGAATCGTCAAGGAACATATATTCGCTGCACGGGTTGGAGGCGTTTATCCGCCCGCTGACCGGGCAGGTGTGCCAGCGATTGATCGTCGTATCATACTGCAGGCCCGGATCGCCGCAGAGGTGGCAACTTTCGGCCATTTTCCGGAGCAGTTCCGCCGCCCGGTGTCGGCCCATCACCTTGCCGGGATCCGTAACGGCGTAAGTGAGCCACTCCGTGTCATCCTGGGCTGACCGCAGGAAATCCTCGGTTACCCGAATCGACAGGTTGGCGTTCTGGTACATCACCGTGCCGTAGGCCTCGCCGTTATAATCGCCGTCGTAACCGGCTTCGATGAGCGCCCGGGCCTTCTTTTCCTCTTTGGACTTGCACTCGACGAATTCGAGGATGTCCGGGTGGTCGCAGCGGAGCGACTGCATCTTGGCTGCCCGGCGGGTCTTTCCGCCGGACTTGACCACGGCGGCTATCTGGTCGAACACTCGCATGAAACTCAACGGGCCGGATGGAACCCCGCCGCCGGAGAGTTTCTCCTTGCTGGACCGAAGCGTCGAGAGGTCCGTGCCCGTACCCGAACCGTACTTGAACAGCATCGCCTCCGAGGCCGCCAGACGCATGATGTCTTCCATCGTGTCATCGACGCTCTGGATAAAACATGCCGAACACTGCGGATACTTATAGCCGAGAAGCGTCTTGGCCGGCGACTTGCTCTGCTTGTCCCAGTGAAAATTACCTTCCGAGCCTTCCACGCCCTTGACGTGGAACAGCCCGACGTTGAACCATACCGGCGAGTTGAACGCGCCGTACTGATTCAGGCACAGCCAGGTCAACTCGTCGTAATAAGTATCGGCGTCTGCGTCTGAAGCGAAGATACCGTCGTCGCGTGCCCAGTCGGCGATTGTCCGGCAGACGCGGTAAATCAACTCCCGCACCGACTTTTCACGCTCGTCCGTGCCCTGCTCGCCGTAGAAATACTTGCTGACGACCACGTTCGCAGCCAACTGGCTCCACTGCTCGGGAATCTCCACGTCGTCCTGCTGGAAAATGACCTCGCCGTTTTCATCCTTAATAACGGCGGACCGCTTTTCCCAGGCCACCTGCTCGAACGGGTCAACGCCCTCCGGGCAGAAATGTCTTTCGATTCGAAGCCCGTCCGGCGCGTAACGAGCCGGGTTGGTGCTGTCGATACCATTCTGATCTGCAATCACCGAAGGAGAAGAATCAACTGCCATCAAACACCTCTTGCTGCTTGCGCTAAAAAGGATGAACGTAACGATAAAACCGACGAAACGATTCTGACCGGATAAAACCTCCAGCCTTGCCAAACAAGACCCACCTGCCGCTATTAAGCCTCGCGAGGTTTCCCTCGAAGGCTATAGAACAGTGTCAGGAAAGGGCCATACTGCCACATTACCCGACAAGGAGCAAGGATACCCAATATGTTGAGGTGGTCAAGCATAAATTAATCAAAATATAGTGGTTTTTTATAACTACCACTCCCCAAAGGGGTTCCTTTCAATAAAAAATTTCCTTAACAGGAATCAACACCCGATTAATGGCTTCCGGGAGTCGGGTCTCCACCACATCTTGGATATTCCGACCCGTAAGGCCCCAATTGTGGGATTCCTGTTGAAAGGTGTTGGCAATCAAGGACGGCAAACTCGTGGATAGGGTTTCCGGCAAACCCGATAATGGTGCCACACTGGAAAACAGTTCTTTTGGAATTCGAATTACCTGGCTGGGTTGGCCGGAGTTAATTATTGGTTTGCGTGCCGCCGGAATGCTGCGGTGGCCGCCAGCCAACTGACTGCGAGCATCGCCGCCAAAGCCCCAGCCGGTATCCACGGAGATGGAAACCAGGATTGCCCGGAGACGCCGAAGCGCAGCAGTTCCACTGTATGCGTCAGTGGCGAGGCCATTGCGATCGGTCTGGCCCAGGAAGGCAGGGCATCCAGAGGCATGAACACACCGCTGATGAACAGTAGCGGAAAGCGGAAAAAGTTCAGCAGCGTCATCGCTTCGAATACTTCTCTCACCCTGACAGCGATGATCAGACCAAGAAGCGCGAATGTTGCAGCCCCGAAGACAATACCGGTTGCAAAGAGCAGCGGGTTGACCATCGGCATCTTCAGCAGCAGCGTCAGCCCCAGCGTCAAGACCAGCGAAGTTGCGAGGCCGTAAGCCGCAGCGCTGATCGCCTTGCCGAGAATAATCGTCCGATGCGTTACAGGCGCAAGGAGCAGTCGCTGGAGAGTCCCGGACCGCTTCTCCCACGTAACGACGATGGCGGCCATTGAGGTATTGCCGAACAGAAGGGTCATGCCGATTATCCCGGGCGCGACGACGAGATAGGTAGCCGGGTTCTTGACGTACAAGGCGAGCATCAGGACGGCGGGGAAGAGCAACCCCCACGTAATCAGCGGCGGCTTGGAGTAGTAACTCTCGACGTCCTTTCTACTTATGAACAGTGCGCGAATTACCTGGCTCATCGGCGTCCCTCCGATCCGGCTGAATTGTCTTGAAGAATTGTCATGAAGGCCTCTTCGAGACTTACGGGAGTGGTGTCGATTTCCAAGACCTCAAGTCCCAGGCCTTCGGCGAACGAGATGATTTGCGCCACTGCCTGGTGCGTCCTGCCGACCTTAAGCCGCCATTTTTTACCCGCGCCGGCGGCGGACAGGACCGCCGGGCACGCCCCGCGCAGCGCCCCGGCCTGTATCTCGCCGGAAAAGATCACCGAGAGGATACCGGCCTTTGTAACTCGCTTGCTGATATCCGCCGCTGCGCCTTCGGTAATGACTTTGCCCTTGACGAGGATAAGCACGCGGTCGGAGAGTTCTTCGGCCTCAGAAAGGTTGTGCGTCGTCAGGAACACCGTGGCGCCGTTGCGGTTGATGGTTCTGATGAGGTTTCGCAGCGCGCGTGCACTTGGCACATCCAGCCCAGCGGTCGGCTCGTCCAGAAAAAGCACTTCGGGATTGTGGACCAGAGCAGCGGCGATGGTCAGGCGACGCTTCATCCCACGCGACAGCGCCCCGAAGCGGACGGAGGCCTTTTCGGTAAGGTCGAACGTCTCCAGCAGTTCGCCCGACCGCTTTGACCGTTCCGACCGTCCCAGGCCGTACAACTGGCCCAGGTATTCCAGGTTCCGCCGACATGTGAGTTCCGGGTAGAGGTTAGAGACTTCCGGCACGACGCCGATCCGCTGCTTGACGGCGACGGGCTTGCGCTCGATGTCGAACCCGCAGATACTTACCTCGCCGGCGTCGCGCCGCAGCAGCCCGGCCAAGATGTTGATAGTGGTCGTCTTGCCGGCGCCGTTTGGGCCGATATACGCGAATATCTCACCTCGCCGGACTGTAAAATCGACCCGATCCACAGCCACAAGGTCGCCGTACCGGCGCACCAGGCCGTAAACCTCAATGATTTTGTCGTTACTCACGAGATATCCTTCTCGAAAAGCAGCCAGAGATGCGGGGGCGTCGGTTCGATCAGCGCATCATACAGGTCAGCCTCACGCGCCTGGGCGGCCATCCACTCCGGCCGTCGCGGTCCTTCCCACTTCCGGACCGCCTCGGCGCCGGCGGCCTGGACGTCCTCATTCCTGCGACGGTAAAACTCCTCCCACGCCCACCGGGGATACGAACTTCCCACACCCCCGCCTATCAGGGCGCGAGCGCCACGGCGCAGGATGCGATAGACTTCGCGCAGACCTTGGGGCGGATCGTTCCAGAAGAAGACCGATCCCCGACTGG
>DAOVLS010000144.1 GCA_030631125.1 Planctomycetales bacterium | reverse complement strand
ACAGGGAGAAAAAACGCAAAGCAAGGCGGTGGACGAACAGACCATAAAGAAAAGTTTCGCCGATGCGCCGCTGTACCTGCGGCGACTCCTGAAACAGGCCGGCGGTCATTAGGCATTTGCCCAATGACCTGAATTGCTACTCCGGTTCTTCGAGGTTGCGATAGCGGAGTTCTTCTGCCCGGCGGATTAACTCGGCGTCGCCTGGAAGAACCAGTTTGTCCAGGACATAATGGAAAGTGCGGTTGTCGTAGTAGGTCCAGGGAGCAATCGCGCTGAACAGGTCCAGCGGGGGGACTTCGTAATAAGGAGGCCTGATCTTTTCGCCCGTCTTGAGCGTCCGGCATCCGTTGTGGCGGAGGATGATTTCATAGTGGCCGTACCAGGTGAAAGGAACGGTTACCGGCGTCCGCCCAATCTCCACGCTCGATACTTCGACCAGTGCCCCGCTCGGCTCGGACGTTATGGTAATCGTCCGCTCGACGCACCCGGCCAGCGCCAGAACCAGCACACACCCGACAGAAATTTTCGCCACACTCGTCATAATGGAAATTTTATAACGAACGCCCAATCAAACTACAAGAAAAATCCACGATTATAACTCCCCTATTCAGATAATATGTTTGTCCCCCTATCGGCCGGCGTTTATCGTAACGCCCGGCCAATCGTCCGTGCGGAATGGCGATGCCGGCAGACCTTCGGCGTTGCAAAGGTTACCGATGGGATAGTTGGCCCAGGCGTATCGCACTGCTATCGGACCGGCGACGTCGTCGCTCCATACCACCACCGTATCGCCGTCGATTTTGACATTCGCCCAGACGAATTTCTTGTCAGGCCCGGTGATGGCGAAGCCCTTAAGAAGCCCGCCACCTTTGGCTGCAAGCCCGCCGCCGACGTGCTTGAATTTCAGGCGAACCTTTCCGGCTTCGACCTTCATAGACTGATAGATCGGCCCGGAATAGACGATTTTCTTTCCGTAGGCAACGGCCCTGGCCGCCAGTGCCAACCGCCTGCCGACGACCTTCTTGTTCCTGGGGTGGAGACCGGCATCGCCGATATCGACGGATGAGGCCATTGCCGTCATCGGCAGCGAAAGCGTCATCAGTTGCGCCTCGCGTAGTTCCGCCCACCTGGAGTTTTCTGCGGGACGGGTCTGGGGTTTCCGGCAGCCTGCGAGTTGCACGTACAGAAACGGGAAATCGCCCTGTCCCCATCTCTTCCGCCAGTCCCGTATGAGCGCCGGGAACAGCGTGCGGTACAGATACGCGCACCCGGTGTTGGACTCGCCCTGATACCAGATGACGCCTTTAATGGCACAGGGGATTAACGGGGCGATCATGCCGTTATAGATGCGTGCGGGCCTGTTGGGGTGGTCGTGCAGGTGCAGGAAACGAGGCTTGTAAGGCGGGTCCTCACCGGCGGCCTCGGCCTCGGCGGACTTGATCTTCCACTCGGCGAGCCGCTTGTTGTGCTCTTCCCTGGCGACCTGCAGATCGTAACTCTCCATCCTCTGTTTCCAGTAATTCGCCTTTACCTTGAATTCCGGCTCGGCCTTCAACGCCGGCGCGCTGATCCACGCCTCGATCGGCGTGCCGCCCCACGTGCTGTCGATCAGGCCGACAGGGACGTTCAACGCCTTGTGTATGTCCCGTCCGAAGTGGTAACCGACTGCGGAAAATCCGCCGACCGTCTTCGGGCTGCATACCGCCCAATTGGCCTGCACGTCGCGCTGCGGCGTGTCGGACATGGCTCTGCGAGCGCGAAAGAGCCGAATCTGCAGATAATCGGCATTGGCGATCTCCTTGCGCGCGTCGGCGGACTGACGCACAGTCCACGCCATGTTGGACTGGCCTGAACAGAGCCAGACTTCACCGACCAGAACGTTCCTGATTTTGATGGTGTTTGTGCCGGAGACGGTCATATCAGCCGGCCCGCGCACCGCCACGAGGGGCTTGAGCCTGACCATCCAGTTGCCTTTTTTGTCGGCTGTGGTCGATACCTTCCGGCCGACGAATCTCACCGTTACCCGCTCGCCCGGTTCGGCGGCGCCCCAGACCGGAACCTTCACATCCCGCTGCAGCACCATGTTGTCGCCGAACAGGGCCGGCAACCTGACCTCCGCAGATGCGGGGGAAAACAGGACAACCAACAAACCAGCAACCAGGACCACGTGGAAATACTTCGCCTTACGCATAACTACACTCCCTGCCTGAATCACAGCGCCTGTGGCGCGGAATCGCGCGAAAAAAACCACCGGAATATTATTGCTCAAACTGACCGATTTGGCAACCTGGGAAACAGGAGGACGTTGGGGTTGTTGAAATTTCCAAAGCAGTGCTGCATAATCTGTCGATGGATTATCGTGAATTCAAAACAGGGGTAACATGTCAGGTTTGACACCCCAATCATTTGCCACGAAATGGCAGGATAGTGAACTAAAGGAGCGTTCCGGTTCGCAGGAACACTTCATCGACCTTTGCCGAATGCTCGGGCACGGAACCCCCGCACAACTGGACCCCAAAGGCGATTTCTTTACCTTTGAGAAGGGAGCAGAAAAGCAAGGCGGAGGCGATGGTTGGGCCGACGTCTGGTATAGAGGGCATTTCGCGTGGGAGTACAAAGGCAAACACGCAAATCTTGAGGCGGCATACAGTCAACTTCTGAAGTATCGTGAGTACCTCGAAAGTCCCCCGCTTCTGATTGTCAGCGATATGGACCGCTTCGAGGTCCATTGCAATTTTACAGGTTTGGCACGGCGTACGTATCGTTTCGACCTAAAGACACTCGCCGAAGGAGGAACGGTCGAGATATTCCCACCGGCCGAAGGAGTAACACCACCCACCGCTTTGTATGTGCTACAGGCGGCGTTCACCGACCCCGACGTTCTGCAAGCGAAGGAAACCACCGACCAACTCACCAAATTCGTCGCCGGCTGGATCGGGCAGGTCGCCAACGACCTTCGCCTCCGAAAGATTGACCCTGCTGAAGCGGCGCGATTTTTGATGAAAGTCCTGTTTTGTTTCTTTGCTGAAGATGTCAGACTGCTGCCCGAAAAGATTTTTACCGGTATCCTGAAAAAAACCCGCAAAGACCCGGACCTGTGCGCTCGCTACACCGGCGAACTTTTCGAGGCAATGGCACATGGCGGACACGTTCTGCTCGAAAAAATCGCTCACTTCGACGGGGGGCTTTTCGCCGACAGCAACGTTATCAAACTCCGGCCTGCCGAAATAGATTTGCTGTACCAAGCCGGGAAAGTGGACTGGTCCAATGTCGAACCAGCAATCTTCGGAACGCTTTTTGAACGCTGCCTTGATCCTGACAAGCACGCCCAGATTGGACGGCATTACACCTATGCCGATGACATCGCCGCCATTGTCGAACCCGTCCTTTTCGACCCGTTGCAAGGAGAGTGGGAAAACCTGACCAATCAGATTGCGAAAATAGAAAAGGCTGGCAAGAATGCGAAAAAAATCGAGAAGATGCTTCGGGCCTTCCAAGATTTCCTTGCCTCCCTCCGCGTGCTGGACCCCGCTTGCGGAAGCGGCAACTTCCTCTACGTCGCTTTACGCCGATTGATGGACTTGGAAAAGAAAGTTGTTAATTTCGCGTTCCGTCGAGGCGTAGAACTTCCCTTCAAAGTCCGCCCGACACAACTGCACGGTATGGAGATTAACCGCTTCGCCCATGAACTGGCCAGCGTGGTCGTTTGGATCGGTTACCTACAATGGATGCGCGACAACGGCGCGCCTGAACTGAAAGAACCAATCCTCGACCCGATAGAAACCATATACCTGATGGATGCGATTGTAGGTGGCACAGGTTTGCAACCTGTGCCGGCCACGGACAAACCAAAGAAAAGCACAGGTTGCAAACCTGTGCCACCACAAGAACCTGATTGGCCCGATGCCGACTTCATCATCGGAAACCCTCCCTTTCTGGGTGGGAAAAAACTCCGAGATGACAGCGATGGCAAGAATGGCTTGGGCGATAAGTACGTGGACGATATGTTTAAGGTCTGGTCGGACCGCGTCCCGCGCGAATCCGACCTGTGCTGCTACTGGTTTGAAAAGGCCCGTGCATACATCGAGGCAGAAGCGAAAAAGAAACACTACGTCCGGGCAGGCCTGCTTGCCACACAGGGCATCCGAGGCGGAGCAAACCGTACAGCCCTGCAACGCATCAAGGAAACAGGCGACATCTTCATGGCATGGTCAGACAGGCCGTGGGTACTCGACGGCGCCACCGTTCACGTCTCAATGGTCGGTTTCGACGACGGTACACAAAAGAACCGATCGCTGGATGGGGAAACAGTTATCAAAATCAACCCAGACCTGTCGGCGCAAGCGGACATAACACAAGCACAAAGACTCCCCGAAAACCTCGGTGTATCCTTTATGGGTGATATCAAAGGAGGCATATTTGACATCACTGATGAACTTGCCAGAGAAATGCTCTCGCATCCCAATCCAAGCGGAAAACCTAACAGCGACGTAATTCGACCTTGGGTCAATGGGCGCGACATCACGCAGCGCCCACGAAATATGTCGATCATAGACTTCGGTGTGGATATGCCACAGGAAGAGGCTGCACTCTATGAGGCGCCGTTTGAATATGTACGGGAGCACGTTCAGCCGATGCGTATCGGCAATCGTATGGAGAAGCGAGAAAGGCTTTGGTGGATACACGCAGATGCTGCCCCTCGGATCCGCAAAACGTGCTTGAATCTACCGCAACATCTTGCAACACCACGGGTTGCCAAGCATCGCCTATTCGTCTGGCTGCGTTCCAATTGTTTACCCGACGCTCAGCTGATTGTTTTTGCTCGTAGTGACGATTATTTCTTCGGTGTACTGCAAAGTCGTGTGCATGAGGTCTGGTCTGATGCTCAAGGCACTCAATTGCGTGAAAAGGAATCCGGCAGGCGTTACACGCCGACGACCTGTTTTGAGACATTTCCGTTCCCCTGGCCTGCGAATCAGTCCGATGTGCCAGCGGACAAAAAGGACATTCACGCGCGGATATCGGCGGCGGCTGCAAGACTTAACGAACTCCGCGAAAACTGGATCAATCCCGAACCGGGAAGCATATCAGCACAAGATATGAAGAAACGAACGCTGACCAAACTTTACAACAAGCGCCCGACCTGGCTGGAAAATGCCTGTGCGGAACTGGACGCGGCCGTGCTCGAAGCCTACGGCTGGCCGACGGACATCAGCAACGACGAAATCCTTGGAAAACTCCTTGAGTTAAACCTCGCACGCGCCGCAACGTGATAGGGATCCCGCCGCGCGAAGTGTGGAGAGCGAAGGTATGAGCAACGACAATCAGATAGCAGAAAACGTATTCTCGGCCGCAGGTGAAAGATGGGGATTAGAGAGGTGGCGACGAAGCAGGCATTGACGAAGCAGGCATTACAGGAGCAAACATGGATAAGCAAAGATCGCTGAACTTCGTAGAAGCTCAAATCAAGGCTATGGAACCGCTCCGGTACGCCAAAATCAATCCTACGTTCGATAAATGGCACCGCGACACGCGGGTTGTCCTGGAGAAGGTATTTGGGGCGGAATCTCGGCAAGTGAAAGAGTTTGCATGTATCCACTTCTGGTCGATGATCGCCACAAGTGACAAAGCAAGGCAATTGGAGCTTAACTGCGAAGCGTTTAGCCACGGGAAGTCGCTAGCAATGTCTTTCCTGCAATCAGTTATGTCTGAACTGGAGCAGTTCTCTGACGACTCGGCACAAGCGGCTAGTTCTTCACCTGATCCATTGGCAACGGTACTCAAATTGTGCGAACGGTTTCACCTGGTTGCCAGACAACTTCGGTCTCGCCACGATAACCGCAGCACCATCGAGATTGAAGATGAATACGACGTTCAAAACTTGCTACACGCTTTACTGCGAATCGACTTCGATGACATTCGGCCTGAAGAATGGACACCAAGCTATGCGGGCAAGTCGGCAAGAATGGATTTCCTGCTCAAGGACTATCAGATTGTCCTTGAGGCAAAGAAGACTCGCAAAGGCCTCGCGGACAAAAAGGTTGGCGACGAGCTTCTGGTGGACATCGCCAGGTACAAGGCCCATCCTGACTGCAAGACCCTCGTGTGTTTCATCTGCGATCTCGAAGGACGGATCGGTAATCCAAGGGGGTTGGAGAATGATTTGTCATGCGAACGGGACGGCCTAAAGGTGGTTGCGATTGTGAACCCCAAGTAGTGTGTAGGCTGGGACGGAGTCCCACCTTTTCCTGAATTTGGCTTCTGGCCGGTGGCACTGCCCCCCAAAAACTGTTCCATCCGCGCGCGCGTTTGCGCGCGCAAACGCGCTCCTGT
>DAOVLS010000123.1 GCA_030631125.1 Planctomycetales bacterium | reverse complement strand
GCGCCCTCCCAACCTTCCAGGTTCCAGTTCCCGGCGGTGTAAGCCAGAAGCGCCAGCAGTAGGTCCTTCGTCTCAATAGTCATCTGTTTCTCTAGTCGAAAGTCGAAAGTCGAAAGTCCTGCAATCCGCAATCCGCAATCCACAATCCGCAATCGGGCGCAGCCCGCCCCTGGGCCTATCTGACCTGGCCCAATCGTCTTTCGCTGCTGAGGTTGCTGCTGGTAGCGCCGTTCGTGGTGCTCCTTCAGAATCATCAGGCCCAGCCGATTTATCGTTACCTGGCGATGGGTTTGTTTGCGTTCATGGCGGCGTCTGATGTTGTCGATGGTTTTCTGGCCCGTCGATTGAAATGTAAAACCCGCCTCGGCGCTATTCTCGACCCGCTGGCTGACAAGACGTTGATTGTCTGTGCGGTAGTTCTGCTTTCGCTGCCGGACTCTGCCGTCAAAGGCGCGACACTGCCGGGGTGGGTCGTTGTAATGATTGTCGGAAAGGACCTGTGGGTTATTGCCGGGTTCCTGATTATATTTCTGCTGACGGGCAGCGTGCACGTCCTGCCGTCCTGGCCTGGAAAAATATGCACCGCCGGACAGGTCGCAATGGTCGCCGCGGTGCTCATCAGCCCGGAACTGAACCTGCTTGGCCTGTCGATTGGGACGCACCTGGCGAGGGTTTTATGGTATGCTGTAGCCGGGTTTAGCGCCCTCTCGGTGGTCAGTTACACCCGGATAGGGCTGACGTTCGTAGCAGAGGCAGACACCAACCACCTGAACAACCGGATAGACAAAGACGACGTGAATTGAACGGAGAATTTTAGACATGCCTTTTTCGCCGATTGAGGAAATTCTGGAAGAGATTCGCTCGGGCAGGCTTATCGTGTTGGTCGATGACGAGTCGCGCGAGAACGAGGGCGACCTTGTATGCGCAGCCGAGAGCGTTACGCCGGAGATAATCAACTTCATGGCCAGTTACGGGCGAGGCCTGATTTGCCTGCCTATGACGAACGAGAAGGCCGACGCCCTGGCGCTGTATCCCCAGGCGACCGACAACACCTCGCGTTTCAACACCGCTTTTACGGTAACTATCGACGCGGCTACGGGGATTACCACGGGTATCTCGGCAGCCGACCGGTCGCGGACTATCGAGTTGGCCTGTCTGCCTGACGCCGCTACGGGCGATTTCGTCCATCCCGGACACGTTTTTCCGCTGCGTGCCCGTGACGGCGGAGTGCTCGTTCGGGCGGGACAGACCGAAGGGGCGGTCGATCTGGCGCGCCTGGCGGGGATGAAACCTATCGGCGTTATCTGCGAGATAATGAACGACGACGGAACCATGGCCAGGGTTCCCGACCTGAAAAAATTCTGCGCCACCCACGCACTGAAGATGTGTACCATCGCCGACCTCATTAAATATCGCCTTCGCCGGGACCGTCTGATCGAGCGGGCGGTCGAGTTTGACATATCGCTAGCTACCGGCGATTTCCGCCTGATTGCCTACGAATCGCAGGTGGACCCCGAGCCGCATATTGCCCTGTGCAAAGGGCCTGTCGGTAAACTGGATAAAACGGGCAAACCTGTCCCGTATGACAAGCCCGCACTGGTTCGCGTTCACAGCGAATGCCTGACCGGCGACGTCTTCGACTCGCTGCGGTGCGATTGCGGAGCGCAGTTGCAAACAGCCCTGGCGGCCATCGAGGCCGCCGGTGCGGGCGCGCTTGTCTATATCCGCCAAGAGGGACGCGGCATCGGGCTGATAAATAAACTGCGTGCCTACAAGCTCCAGATCGAAAAGGGGCTGGACACCGTCGATGCCAACGTCGATCTTGGCTTCGAGCCGGACCATCGCGATTACGGCATCGGAAACCAGATACTCCGCGACCTTGGCCTGTCGCAACTTCGCGTGATGACGAACAACCCGCGTAAAATCTACGGTCTGGAGGGCTTCGGCCTGAAGATCGTCGAGCGCGTCGGCCTGCAAATCCCGCCCCACGATCACAACCGCCATTACCTGAAAACGAAGAAAGACAGGATGGGGCATATACTGGATGATCTGTAGAAAGAACACGGGTCAGGGGTTCCACGTATCGTGCCAGATACGCCTGAGAAGTTCGCTTCTGTCTGCGCGCCGCCGCGAAAGCCGACGGGAAATGTTCAGCACCCTGCCTGTTTTGTCGAACGTTACCAGCATAGGCCACATGCTGTCGGGACTGCCCGGCATGGCGCCGTATCGCATGTCGTGGAACTCGACAACGTGCAAACCGTCCCGGCGGCTGTAGGCGGCGCGCATCTGCCCCATCGCAAACCACTCGTAAGTTTTTATCTCCTCCAGGCGGCGGGCGCGACTGATCCATTCGTTATGAACCTTGGCCCGGCGGGTAAATCGGCTTCTTTCCAGCGGGCGGCTGAACAGGATGTTATGGCGGGCAGTGTACCAGGCGTCTTTGTCCTCGGCGGTAACGCGCCACAGAAGGATCGTTCCGAGTATCGGATAGGCCCGCGCATGATTCAGGTTCAGAGTTTTTTCCGTCGCGGCACAAACGCGTGCGCCGATGGCTGCACCGGTGGCAAGGTAGCCGGTGGACAGGACAAAGCCGGTAACGCCGATAATAATCGCAGCCCGGCCAGGCTTGGTCTTGAACTTGCGAACGAACCGGCAGGCCAGCAGCGTCAGGATCAATGCGGGCGTGTAGAAGATGTCGACAATCGGTACGGCGTCAATGGCGTATCGCGTGTTCGTAATCGGCGACAGCATTTGCGTGCCGTATGTAGTGCACCAGTCCAGCAGCGGATGCGACAGGGCAGCGACGAAGCAGCAGGCGTACAACAGCCCAAACGCCGGCCTGCGCCGGGCCTGCGTGGATTGTGAGCCGGCGTCTGCGCCGGATTGGTCGGAGGCGTTTGCGTTTCGGGAGATACGTCGCCTTGCCAACCACCAGGCGACCGCGACGACTGCGGCGATGACCGGTGTCATCAGAAGCGAATGGCTGAGCCCCCGGTGATAGTGCATCATGGTCAGGTCGCTGACCTCCATGCCCGCCATGTTCAACACCGGCTTTACTAAAATGTCCAGGTCGGGCACGACAGCCGTAGCCGCCGCAACCCACGAAGCGTCGCGCCCGATCCGCTCGCGAAAGCCCAACTGGGCCGTTACCGCGCCGAGAAGACCCTGTGTAATTGTGTCCATGAATGCGGGCCATTCTACACAGCCCCGCCGGTTTTAGCGACGAAGGATTGCTGACGGTGGCGGGAGAAATGACTTCGCCCTGCCAACCGAACGCCCATAAACGCTGCGAAAACCACCCCGCAAGCGGCGGCGACCGGTACGACCGGCGGATCGTTTCCGGCCAAATAATAAACGTTGCTTACTTTCTCCCACCCCGCCAGTTTTTCAGCCAGCGTGGGCATGTCGTGGTATAAGGTTCCCGAACAGCTTTGCCCAAGTAGATAGTCAGCATCCCGCTATCGTCAAACGTAGCACGGCCGTGCCGTGGGTCAGGAAGTGAGAATTTTGCTCCAGGGGTAGGCGGGTATGCCGGGCTGTATTGGAAGATCAATTGACAATGCCCAGGTGCCGAAGCGAGTATGTAGGCGCGATGCTCATGGAGAATTGCAGGTCCCAAAATGGGGGGAAGGGGTAACCATATCTGCATGGCCCCCCACATGCTCTTCCGTCGGAACGTGAACCTTCCTGCCTTGTCGGAGGTCTGGTCCAGAATGACCACGTCTTCGTCTTTTGTGCTGGTGCCAGGGGACGTATAGTCAGGCTCAGTAGGGGAAAGGCCGGGAGGATATCGAATCCAGTTCACATACTTCACGATCTCAAATCGGACTTGCGCGTCAGTGAGTATCTCCTCTGAATGCGCATCACCGATTCTCACAGCCTTAACAGGACCAGGATATTGCTGGACTGTCGGGACGAAGACTAAACCGCAACCATTCAGCAGCGGCAGAAAAACCATCGGGATTGTCAGAGCAACAAGCCTCATAGAGTTGTCCTTATCATCCGGCTTTGGCGACGGCGGTTTCGACGACTCGCTTCAGCAATTTCCCGACGCCCTTCTGCAAATCGACCAAGGCCTTGGCGGGCGTTTCGGCGGCGAGTTCATCCCTTCGTATGCTGGCGAAGGCGGCGGGACACAGGCGTTTCTCGTGAGCGTCACCAGTGGCGGTGCCGAGGATCATACCCGTCCGGCAATCGACAAGGATAGCCTGCATTACCGTTCTGTGCTCGATAACGTTGCCGGGCACGGTCCATAAGCCTATGAAGGTCCAGTACAGCGCAGCCGCGTTGTTGAAGTTGTCCACCGACGAATCGCCCTGGAGATATACCAGCAGCAGTTCGCAATTCATTTTCGCCGCTGCCTCTCGCAGGGACCGGAGCGTAAGTTTTTGGCCCAGCAGCATCGTCGCGGAGATAGGGTGGACACCGCTGATGTGCGCCTGGGTGACGATGACATTTTCCCATGTCCGCAATTCTTCCGTATCGAGCGTCGTTAGATCCAAATAATTGCTAATCTTGGCGACGGCTACGCCGGTAGGCAACTTGGCCCGGACGTCGGCATCCAGCAGTTTGGCGATGTCGCCGTCGGTTATTGCCTTTTCGAGTTTGCTGACCTGGGCAGGGTCGTTAATCAGACCCGACCGGGCAAGGTCCGCCGTCGGGGCCGCCAGTTGGTAAGACGAAGCGCATCCGCCGAGCGACGAAATTGCAACCAACAGCAGGTAAATTATTCTTTTCACGGTAGTTCTCCTAAATGGCGTTGCGTTTTCCGGATATATCCCTGCCGAGCGGCCGGGTGCCATGCCTTCACGCGCAGCGAAGCGGAGCGTGTAGGCATGTTTACGCTACAACATGTTTACGCCCTCCACTTCGTTTCGGGCGAGAATATGGCACCCATGAAAACAGGTTGTTACAGAATACTAATCCGCTGCGCCGGATTCGTCGTTGTCTTTGTCCCCAGCCTTCATCCGTCGGGCCTTTTCAATCAGTTTGACCAGTTCCTTGATGTCCGGACGGTCGTCGAAGCGCCCGCGGCAGTTTTTGGCCAGGGCAAGCACGTCGTCGAGCCTGCTGGTGCGGGCCCAGTAGCTTTTTCGGAGGATTTCGGCGAACTCGGCCACGCATGCGGCCAGTTGGACCGAGTCGGGGGCGTCCTCGAAACGCCCGGCCGAGTCTGATGCAGCAATCTTCCGCGCGACCTCGCGGACGTTCTCGCCTTCGGCGTCCTTATAGCGGACGTGGACGGTGGCCAGTCGGCCGGGCTTGTCGGGCCAGAGTTTCAGTTCATACAGGGCCGTTACGCTGTGGCCGGCGCCGATCTCGCCTCCGTCAACCTTGTCGTCGCGGAAATCCTTGTCCGCAACGTCGCGGTTCTCGTATCCGACCAATCGGTACGACCGCACCACGGCCGGGTTGAAATCCACCTGCACCTTCACGTCGCGCGCGATTAACTGAAGCGTGCCGGTAAGGTTTTCAACGAACACCCGCCGGGCCTCGCCCAGAGTGTCCACGTAGGCGTAATTGCCGTTGCCCTTGTCGGCCAGTTGCTCCATGAGCACGTCGTTGTAGTTGCCCATGCCGAAGCCGATGGTCGAGAGCGTGATGCCCTCGTCGGCGTAGTGCTTGATTTGCTTCATGATGGAATCCGGCCCGGTCCGGCCGACGTTGGCGACGCCGTCGGAGCAGAGTATCACGCGGTTAATCGCCCCGGCCTTGAACGCTTTTTTCGCCATTTGATAGCCGATTTTAATTCCCTCCTCGGCATTGGTGGACCCGCCCGCTGTCAGTTCGTCAATGGCGTGGATGATCTTGCTGCGGTCGTCAATGCCGTGATGCGGCATGTGCTTTCTTCCGCGAGAGCCATAGACGGCGATTCCCACCCGGTCGCCTTCGCGGAGTTGGTCCACCAGCAGACGGAGCGACTTCTTGAGAAGTTCCAGCCGGTCCTCGCGGGCCATGGAACCGGAAATATCAATCACAAACGTCAGCACGGCGTCCTTGCGGTCGGCGGCGTCGATTTCGCGCCCTTTCAGGCCGACCCGGAGCAGCGTGCGGTTCTTGCGAAACTTCGACGAGGCCGCCGCAAGGTGAACGGCGAATGCCTCGGCTTTGTCGGCTGGCGGGGCGTAATTGTAGTTGAAGTAATTGACGAACTCCTCGACACGGACGGCGTCCTTTTCAGGCAGGTGGCCGCGGTTAAGGTAAGACCGCGCAAGCGTGTACGAGCCGGTGTCCACATCGACGGCGAATGTGGAAAGATGGTCGTCGTCGGCGTCGATGAAGGGATTGACGCCGTAGTTCTTGAAGAACATCGCATCGAAGGCGGCGTCGTTGACGTTGTGCGTCCCGCCGTGGGCCTTGCGAGCAGCGGGTCCGTAGGTCATGTGGGGACTGTAGGCACGCTCTTGGCAGCCCAGCATTATGATGCCGACCAGCAAAGCACAAACCACAAGTACCGGAACAACAATTTGCACTGCTTTCATGACAACTCTCCTTTCATGTCATCTTCAACTACAAACCAGTATCCTTCGCCCTCGCCGGTGCGCAAAAAAATCTACGAGTTGACGCGCGGGGTGATTCCGGGCGACAATTTACACCGGTCGATGAGCGACAATGATGCACAACTTGTTCAGCGGTGTCTGGCGGGTGAGGCCGCTGCCTTCGAGCGCCTGCACGCCGACCACGCCGGGCGGGTGCTGGCTTACTTCGCCCGAAGCGGCTTTGACCGGCATGGCGCGGAAGACATGACGCAGGAGACCTTCATCCGCGCGTTCCGGTCGCTGCACACCTTCGATGCAAATCGAGGACAATTCCGCACCTGGGTGGCGACGATTGCCAGAAACGTCGCTCGCAAATACTGGGGCAAG
>DAOVLS010000416.1 GCA_030631125.1 Planctomycetales bacterium | reverse complement strand
TCCGAGGCCTGACGAGGTCCAGATGCTCTCGCAACAGCCCGGCGTGGATCGTAAAGAAGTCAACGCCCTGCTCGGCCTGTTTTTCAATCGTCGCCAGCATCTGCTCATACGTCAGGTCCTCAATATCCCTTCCGGCGATCATCGAATATATCGGGACCGTACCGATCGGAACGGCGGCATTGGAAATAAGGTGCGTGCGGATTTCGTCCAGGTCCCCGCCGGTGGAGAGGTCCATGACGGCGTCGGCTCCGTAGCGGACTGCCCACTGCATCTTCGTCAACTCCAACTCCTGGCAGGAACTGTCGGGCGAGGCTCCGATATTGGCGTTAATCTTGACGGTAGCCGCCCTGCCGATACCTATCGGGTCGAGTTTGACGCCCGTTTCGGTACAGCCGGTAAGGTGCAGTCGATTGGCGGGGATAACGAGTCGGCCTGCAGCGACCTCGGCACGGACTTCTTCGGCATCAAGTCGCTCGCGCTGGGCGACTCGTTCGATTTCCGGCGTGATTTTACCGGCAACAGCCTGTTGGTATTGTGTCGGCATCTTTGAAGCTCCATTCTCTTTCCAGCGGCGCAAAAGTAAGGCCGCTTCAGGTCGATGAAGCGGCCGGTGAGTATCCTGCTTACTTGAACACGCGCCGACTCGCTTCCCTACGCAGTTCACACCCGTGCGGAGCAGGCATTTACCGGTCAGGTTCCAAGGGTCATTCTCAGTCCGTAAGGACGCCCCTAGCGAATCTCTTCTTATTTTACCATTCCACTTTCCGGTAATCCACTTCCAGCACCGGCGTATCTCCGATAAGCACGTTTTTACCGATCTTCCTGACAGAAATTCGCACGGGAAACGCCATACCGTTGGGAAACATTTTCCAGGAATAGACCGTTACGGTCCCCTCGCCGCCGGCTTCGTCCGCCCCGGCCGTTACCAGCCTCAGCGCACAGGTCTGCGCGCCGAAATAATACGCCTTGACGCCGGCATTGCCGCCTTCGACAGGAACGCGGATCAGGTCCTGCCCGCCAATTCGCACTCGTTCGCTGCCGATGGGTTTTTCGTCTCCGCCGCAAAGATTCATAGGCCCGCGAACACGGTGAAGAGTGGTCACAAGCGATCCTACCAGGAGTAGCGGGTCATACGGAGTGGCAACATCCAAACTACTCACACTCGCGCAGTCTTTAACAACTTCAATTTGAATCGACCATTTGCCCTTGGCTGTCCGCGCCGACGCCCGAATTACATCTTCGCGAAGGTCGATAACATGGTGCTGCTCGTTAATCATCGCCTTGCCGGCATCGTCGTAAATAGTAACTATGGCCGTGGCTGTGATGGGTTTGACAGACTGCCACCTGCCGATGCCGCCCATCGCGTCGATGCTGCCGCCCACCACGTCGCGGGCGGGTCCTAATTTGCACTGGGCGTACGGGTCCGCACAACCGGCCGCCAAAAAACACACTGCCGCAGATAAAATAATCTTCTTCATCTTCGCTTTCTCCCACAGGTTAGCAGCACAGATCAAAAACCTGTGCCACCACGGGCCAAGCATCCCCGACAGGATTCGAACCTGTAACCTTCGGCTCCGGAGGCCGACGCTCTATCCAATTGGGCTACGGGGACCCGATCGCAGGATTGATTTTCCCAGCAGACCGACTGTAAGTCAATAGTGGGATTAGGGGGAACAGGATTAAGGGAATTAAGGCGCCGTCACGTTACGAACAGGTTCCTGGTGGAGAAGTTCGCCTCCGCCGTCAGGTTGATTCCCAACCTTCGCAGGCCCGCCTCGTCGCCGGGAGTCGGCATGTGGGTCATGTGGACCTCGCAGCCTCTGATTTCCTTGAGTTTCTCCATCGCCATTTTCGCAGCGGGATGAGCGGCAGCCTCGATGCTGATCGCAATGAGCGTCTCCTCCAGGTCCAGACTCAGGGACCGCCTGTTGAGGATGTCTTCCTTAAAATCGGCGATGGATTTAATAATGCGTGGTGAGAGGAGGTGAAGTTTCCTGGGCATTTCCGCCAGGTGTTTGATGGTATTGAGTATCAGGCTGCTGGCGGCGTGCATGAGGGACGAGTTCCGCCCGGTAACGATGGCGCCGTCGGTCAATTCAATGGCCGCTCCACAGAAAACGCCCTCGTTACCCCGGTCCTGCTGCTGCGCCTCCGTCGCAGCCTGTCGGGCAGGGGCGACAACCTTCCTGTCCTCTGGTTCGACGTCCAGTTGCTTCATCAGCACCTCGGCCCTCTCGACTGTCTCACGGTCGGCCAGGCCCATTGCATATTCGCATCCGTAACGGAAATATCGCCGGATGACCTCCTGTTTCGCCGCTTCGGTTACCACCGCATCGTCCGTAATGGAAAACCCCGCCCGGTTGACGCCCATGTCCGTGGGAGATTTGTAGATCGATTCTGCGCCGGTAATCTTCTCCAGAATCCTGGCGAGCACGGGAAACGTATCAACGTCGCGATTGTAATTGACTCAAACTGACCGATTTTATGCCGCCAGGAGTTTTTCCAAGCGGCGAATAACGGGTTTTTCATGGCTATATTTGACAACATCCTGCACTGCCTCCTGCCAGACCACCTGACGCATCCGGGTCTTGAGCTGGCTCATCGTCGGCAGCCGCAGCACCTTTTTGTTTTTCTGTTGGCCTTGTGCACGCCGGTCCTTAATGCCCAAGTGGGTCAGGAAGGCATAGGCGCAATCCACCACG
>DAOVLS010000074.1 GCA_030631125.1 Planctomycetales bacterium | reverse complement strand
CGTCAGGCAGCCAACGCCTACGAACGCGCCTGCAATACCAACCCATACGCCTTCCGCCCGCATTACAACCTCGGCGTAACGTACAAGACCCTTTCCGACGCAGCCAGGAACGTAAAGTCCGCCGGCGACTACCTCCGAAAGGCCGTCCAGGTGTACCTCCGCGCCGTCATGCTCAAACCGGAGGATTTCGACGCGAACCTCAACCTGTCAGCCTGCTACTTTCAGATGGGTAAACACGACCTGGCCGAGCAGTATTGCAAAAACGCGATAAAGGTCGATCCGAAGAACCCCTTCGCATATTCCAACCTCGGCACTATTTACGACGCACAGAACCGACATTACGACGCTATCCGGGCGTACAAGGATTCTCTCGAATTCGACATCCATCAGCCTATGCTTCTACTGAACCTCGGCACGACGTACATCCGCCTGGGCCGGCACAAAGAGGCCCTGCACGCCTTCGAACTGGCGGTGCGGGAAGACCCGAAATGTTCGCCTGCATGGGAGCAGATCGGCGCCTGCTATTTCGGTCATAAGAAATGGGATAAGGCGCTGTCGGCCTATCAGCACGCCATCAGTATCAACGGGCAGAGCGCGCCGGCATGGCGAGGGCTTGGCGTGGTGTACATGACACAGTTTATCATTTCCGGTAAAGACGCCGTCCTGCGGGACAAGGCTCTGGCGGCGTGGAACCGGTCGCTGGAACTCGATTCCAGGCAACCAGACCTGCTGCGACTCGTCCAGAAATACACGCCCAAACTCACCGGTCCGGAACTGTAATGACCGAATCGCATCATCGTATAACAACGTCCTGACGTATTCGAAAAGGAGTGCTGAATATTTACTTAATATTTTTTCATCTTTGTGCCGACAAATAAGAAAGTTGTAGTATAATGCAAGTAGGAATTGGAATTGAAATTGCCTCTGCCGTGCGCGACAGGGGAGGATAATTGAAAGAACCGACAGCCCTATTCAGGGCGGTGTCGTCTGTGCCAGGTCATTGGCCGGCAAGCAACCGCCCACCTTAACATAGAGGGTTCTTTCTCATGCCTTCCCATCGGTATTTTGGCGGAGGCTTTTTTTGCGCATTTTCCTTGTTGCTTTGCTATACTGCCAGTGAGAATCATACGGGCTTTTGAAGGATGTTCACCCCATATCGCATGGGCCTTTCGTATTCGCGTTACCGCGAGAGGATGGCGATGGCGTCGAGACGAGTAAAATGTCCGGGTTGCGGCGGTGTTTTGTCACTGCCGATTGATGTCCATGATTGTGCCGTCCGGTGTGGGCTCTGCCGGCGGATCTTCCACCTGCCGAAGGACATCCCCGTCCCGGAGGACACGATTTTCGGCTGGCTGCACCGCTCCGAAGACGACGAGGATAGAGACGAACGCGCCGACACGCTTGCGCCAATTCCTGACAAACCTCCTCGCAGGGAAGACCAAGCCGCAGCGCCCCGGACGGGCCAGAGCCGAATGAGGCTCGTTTCGCTTGAACGGGCTGGAGCGCTGTTTGAATTCCCCGCCGAATACCTCCGCGAGGGGAAATTTCGCTGCTCGATCCCCCGCGTCTGCATCCACTGCCTCGGGCGGGCGCATCTGTCGGCCCACCTGATTATCTTCGCACCGCAACTGCGGGACAGTATTTCACTCGAAGCCGAGCATAAAGCCGGTCAACTGATCATCCCGCAGGACCGGCTCGGCGGCATTACCGGTGAAGAATTGCTTCAATACCTGCCGGAGATCCCCAGCATTCCCGCCCCTGCCAATCTTCCGATGCCCTACTGGGTCTGCGACCTGTGCAGCGGTACCGGGGCGATTTCCGGGCAGATAAAGGTCGATCAGGCAAGCGGGCACGGGCATTGCAGACTATTTATTCAGAATATTCAAATAGCCGCCAGTTTCCTCGGCGCTGTAGCCGGAACGCACCATCACGATTTCGCCAGGTTCGTCGAATTCGCCAAGCGAGCCAAGGCGGACCGCTGGGACGCGCTGCCTACAGTCATCCGCCACCGCCTGGAGCAGTGGTTCAAGCCCGTCGGTGACGAACGATTCATCGCCTACATCCCAGACCGCAACCGTTCGAGGACCGAAGACGGAATGGCCGGGGTGATTATCTCCACCCGCCGACTGATATATCGCCGACCGCCGGTTCACCAGGAACTCTCATCGGACAAGCCGGCAACGTTCCAGATGCGCACCTCCCAGGGAAAGGAAACCGCCACAATCTCGGCCGAGGGCTTCAAGGCACGCCCGATCACACTCGACCGCGAGGGTGAAGTGGCCTTGCGAAAGGCGCTCTCGGAGGGACAACTCAAGGCCATCTGGCGATGACGCGAACATCCAGTGTGTATTTCCGTCCCGCCGTCTTGTAAATTCTCCCCTCGGATAAACCGATAATTACTTTAATCAGCGGTCAGCAATCAGCTGTCAGCAGTCAGTCTCTTTGTTTGCCGTTTTTTTGCTGAAGGCTGATTGCTGAATGCTTTGAGGCGATGTCCGACTTTTCAGACAGAACCCGATTTACCTCTATGAAAGGAGCCTTCGAAAGTGGTGCAACAACTGATTGAGAAGATTCGTTCGGGCAAGGCCGTTATCGGCGTCGTCGGCCTTGGGTACGTAGGCCTGCCGCTGGTGCGTGAATTCACCCGCGCCGGCGCAAAAGTTATCGGCTTCGACGTCGATGCCGCAAAGGTCAAAAGCCTGCGGGCGGGACAAAGTTACATCGAGCACATCCCATCGTCCGTCGTCGCCGATATGGTCCGCACGAAGCGCTTCAGCGCCACGATGGATTTCAAACGGCTCAGCGAGCCGGACTGCATCCTGATATGTGTCCCGACGCCGCTGACGAAGATGCGCGAACCCGATATGACCTACGTCCGCGCCACAGCCGAGGCCATCGCAGAAAGACTGCGAAAGGGCCAACTCGTCGTGCTCGAATCGACCACCTATCCCGGCACGACAAAGGAATTGATGCTGCCGATTCTGGAGCAGTCGGGTTTGAAGGTCGGCAAGGATTTCTACCTTGCCTTCTCGCCCGAGCGCGAAGACCCGGGTCGAAAAGATTACTCCACAAAGACGATTCCCAAGGTCGTCGGCGGGTATGACGAGGACTCGCTGGCAGCGGCAGTGGCGTGTTACGAGTGGGCTATTGACGCCGTCGTGCCCGTCTCCAGTTGCGAGGCGGCCGAAGCCTCGAAAATACTCGAAAACACCTACCGCTGCGTCAACATCGCCCTGGTCAACGAACTGAAGATGCTCTTCGACCGGATGGGCATCGACGTATGGGAGGTCGTCCGCGCCGCATCGACCAAGCCGTTCGGCTTCACCGCTTTTTATCCGGGTCCGGGGCTGGGCGGGCACTGCATCCCGATCGACCCGTTTTACCTGTCCTGGAAGGCCCGCCAGTACGGCCTGCCGACCCGGTTTATCGAACTGGCCGGCGAGGTCAACGTCGGTATGCCGCAGTTCGTCATTAACAAACTTATGTACGCACTGAACTGGCGGAAAAAGGCCCTCAAGGGCGCGAAGATTCTCATCCTCGGTCTGGCCTACAAAAAAGACATCGACGACGTCCGCGAAAGCCCCTCGCTGGAGTTGATCAAACTGCTGCAATATCGCGGCGCTAAGGTCGATTACAACGATCCGCACGTACCGCGAACGCACAAAATGCGCGAGTACGATCTGAAGATGACATCCAAAAAAATCTCGGCCTCGATGTTGAAGCGTTACGATGCCGTGCTCATCGCCACGGACCATAGCGAATACGATTATCAGTTCATCGTCGATAACGCCCAGCTGGTAATCGACACACGCAACGCCACGAAGGACGTAAGGCGAGGCCGAAAAAAGATCGTCCGGGCATGACGCTGCAATAGAACTCCTCCCTGGTGGGATGTTCATGGCGAGCCGGTGCTGCCGGAGCGCCGAACATTGCTTTTGATGGTCCGAACGACCAGCGCCGGCCCTGGCAGCAGCACCTCGATCCCGTGATGCCTGGTGCCCGAAAGCAGGCGGATTTCGTTTTCGCCTTTCCGCAGAATCTTAGGGTCTATCGTCAGTACCCGATACTGCACGTCATGAGCGCCGTCACCGGCAACTGCCATCGGATGTCCGTTAAGCGTGAACGGTTCGGCGGTTTGTCCCTTGCCGCCATCCCAGATCACAACGTGCAGCCGGGCCTGTTCGATCCGGGCTGGGTCTATGCCGATGTTGATCGTGCATTTCTTTTCCTTGACCGCCCTTGACCAGAACGGCGCCGGCAGGTTGTTTGAATAGCAGAGAGTGACATTGCCGTTTCGTTTTGGCATGGGCAATTTACTCAGCGCGGGCGTCTCATACGCCAGATCGGGGCTATTTTTGAAAAACACACGTGCCCGAACGGCGATCTTCTTCTGGCTCGGGACCATCGAAAGGTCCCACTTTACGCGGAAAGGCGCCTTGCTGACGCTTGCGATGATGCCGATCGGCTTTCTGTCTTTCGTAAAGCCGTGCCAGTCGGTATCGAGGCGGTCTCCGTTCTCGTCGTATCCCCGGTAGTATCCCATATACTCGACGCGGGAAATTCTGTCGGTAAAACCGGGCGGAATCGCCAGGTCAAGTTCGATCTTTTCCCGTGCTCCGGGCCTGGCGGTAACCGTACAGGCGAATCCCTTTAATCCCGCCTTGTCAATCACCCGATGGTCTTTCTTCAAATGCAGCCGGAAGCATGCCGCCCGGATCAGATAGTGCCCCCAAAAGGTCCCCGACCCGTCGCATGTGAATTGAAGTTGATTGTCTCCTCGTTGCAGGTCGCTCGGATTAATCGACACAGACGGATAAGAGTAGGTGCAGTTTTTCTTCTCAGCGCCGACTTCCGGCAGCGAATAAACATTCTTCCCGTTCAGCGTGAACTTCTTCCGTGCAACGCCAGGATGCCCGCCCCAAAGCTCCAGGTACAACTCGGCCTTGCGATATTCGGACGGGTCGGTGTCCACGTGGATCTTCATCAAACCGGTCTGCTTTCCCTCCCACCGTTTTCTGGCCCATTCGGGGATGTCAGGCGAATTCACACGGAAGCCGTTGCCTTTAAGTCCTGCCCATACGGTCCTGACGAAATCGCCGGAAGCCTCACCGGCGGCTGGGGCAGCCTGCTGCGATGCAGCCGAGCAACCTTGCGTTAACAAGCAGCTCGCGATCAGGACTCCTGAAAAAACGTAACCAATAAAACCGCGTCGTCTTTTCATCGCATCTCTCCTGCCCGCCCGTGATGTCCACCAAAACAACGCCTGCAAGTTCCAATCGATGCGGAAATTCATATCAGTCGCGTTGCCAGAGGTGGACGTATATTCTGTCCTGCCACCCGTGGCTGATTATTCCGACCCGGCCGGGGGAAAGTTCGATGATCCTCGCACCGTCGTGATGCTCGAAACGATCGTCCAACTGATATCGCTTCCAGGCCCACCCCTGGGGATCGGCCTGCTTGTAAACGAAAAGCCGGTTGCGATTGCGATAAGGATAGAACGGGTCGTGCTCGCCGCAGACGATCTCCATTTGCCCGTCGCCGTCGAGATCGGCAACGCCGATGGAGTGTGCGCAGCGTACACAGTCGATAACGTGCATCGGCCAAGGCTCGGACCGCGGGTCCTCCGGGCATTCAAACCACGCCAGCGGCGAGAACGGGACGTATTCTTTTGGGTAATCCATCACCTCCTGCCCCATCACAACGTCGGGCCGACCGTTGCCCGTAACGTCCATGACGCCGAGGCGGGCGGGGTAGAAGGATTCATCCCCGATGATGCGATGCGGCTCGAAGTTCCCGTCGCCGAGGTTCTCCAGCCACCACGGCCCGGCAAACAGGTCAAGTGTGCCGCTGCCGGTGATGTCCCATGCCACAATCTGCTCGCCGTAGGTGATTTCGGCCAGCGTCCGTTTCGGCCAAGGTCCGGCGGTGGGGTCGTCGGGAATCTCGAATATCTCCGGAAAATGTGACCTGCCGTCGTCGCCGGCGGCGTGGGCGCTGTGATAGGAAGTTACCAGGGCGAGTTTCCCTCCCGGTAGCAGCGGCGCGACGCATGAGCCGTGCGGCCAATCGCCGACACCCTGACCTATGGGAAACTCCTGCCATTTACCCGCAAGCGGGTCAACGGCCTTGAGCCAGACCAACGTGCTGCAAAGGCTTCCGTACCCGCCTTCCGAACCGGGTTTGGGCTTGATAGCGATAATCTCATCCCGACCGTCGCCGTCAATGTCATAGGCGTTGATTACCTGGAAGATGCCGGGAATCTGATATCGCTGCCACGTGGGCTTGTGATACCAATGCGAACCGCACACAATGTCTTTTTGTCCGTCGCCGTCCACGTCGGCGGCCAGGATGTCGATCGAGATATCCTGCTTGTCGCGGTCGATGAAGCGGTGACGGTAATCCAGAATCGGTGATGCCTCGGCGGGCTTTTTCCATATCTGCACCCTGGGAACGCGGTGCTCCTTGGTAACGATTTCTTCCTCACCGTCGCCGTCGATGTCGAAGAGAACCGCGCCGTGAGTGCCCTGCCCCTGGTCGAGAACCTGACGGTCCCACGTCTTTCCGGCGTCGTTGGTGGTGTACTCGATCAGGCGGGCGTCGTAGTTGTAGGGCGCTTCCCATCCGCCGCCCGCCATCTCGGCGACAAAAAGTATGGACTTACCGTCCTTCTGCCTGACCTCCAGCGAGTGGGCGTATTTCAGGCCTCGCTCGATGCGGTGCTCGATCCACGGGCGGTCCGGGTCTTCGACCAGGCGGTTCTCGAACCAGGACAGTTGCCCCTCGAAATATTCCGAATCGACGATGACGATATCCGCCCTGCCGGTACCGGTGATGTCCAGCGGTTTCAAGCGGCACATTTCCCGATGCGACGGCGCGAAGATCGTCCGCCTCCAAGGCCCGCTGTAAGGCCCTTCTTCCGGACAGAAATATACGTCCGGCCCGGAGATTATCTCCACCCGTCCGTCGCCGTTCAGGTCCGCCACTTCCAGACCTTCCTCGAAGAAACCGGTCTGCACGGCGTGTTTTTGCCACGGCGCGTCCGGATCGTCGCCGGGTTTGTAGATGAACACGCCCGGGGCCTTGCCGGTGCAGGCGTTTGCCAATATTTCGCACCTGCCGTCGCCATCGACGTCGGCAAAGAGCACATCGTGCGCCCCGCCGTTGGCTTGCGGGTCGATTACGTATCTTTCCCACGGGTCGTTCAGGTCGTCGCCCGGCTTGAAACATACGAGCGACCACTTCCCAGGCCAACCGCCGGGAGTCATGTTCTGCCCGCAGACCAGCCCAGGCCGGCCGTCGGCATGGGTGTCGGCGAGAGTCAACCCAACGTGAAAATTCCCTTCCGCTATGACGCCCCGCTCGCCTGTGGCAGGCCTGTACCAAAGCAACCCGCCCTCGCCGCCGGCAAATATCTCCGGATGCCCGTCGCCGTCTATGTCGCCCACCGTCGAACATCCAAAATGCACCATCGGAGGTCCGCCGTCGATTATCGTTTGTTCCCATTGCATAGCAGTATTCATGTTGGCTCCTTTTTGCCTGTGAGCGGGGAAGGTTATCAGAGCAAAGCATCAAGTCAAGAAGGAAATATTCGTCTTCGCAACGGGTCAGTTATGGGGGATTCTCAGCAAGATCAAGAAAAGGTGAGACTCCGCGGAGTTTATCCGCCTTTGGCGGGCTCCGTCCCAACCTACCGGTTTCAGTAGATTTCTTCGAGCATCCGCTCGGCGGCGATTTGGATTCTTTCGGGCGTTTCGTATGCGCCGGCGGCGATCTCGACCTTGACGCGCTCAACGAGGTCCTGTCGGACTTCCGGCAGGTTGTGGACCTTTTCAATCCAATTGGACAGTTCGGTGGGTGTCGTTCGCTCGGAAGCGCCGGCATGAGGCGCTGACGCCGCCGTGACTGTCTTGCGAGCGGGTCTTGGAATTTTACCTGTACCGACGGTTCCTGGTTTTTTGATGTTCATTGTTCTAAATCCACGCGCACAATTACACCCTTTTCAGCCTTCCATGGCGTTTGAGTGGCGTGTCGGTGCAGCCTGTGCGATAACTGCTGCACCCGGCTTGCCAAGGCGACGCTACGGCAAACCCGGCGGACCTTCCCGCAGGCCCGCCTGAATTCGAGTGCTTCCCTGCTCTCTCACCTATCGACCAAGATAAGCAAATACCTTAAGGCTTTTCCCAAAGCACGGCGAACATGTAACCGCTTGCAAATACGTGAGTTATACGAATTTGCCGGCGTTTCCGCAGAGAGAATCGGAAATTTATCAAAGATTTTTCCCGCCGACATATTGCCTATTTTATACAGTTCGCCCATTTTCACGCGCAACGGCGTGCTTACTTCGGTGAGCATGTCAAGCGGATCGTAAGAACGGTGATGTCGGCGGGCGTGATGCCGCTGATCCGCAGCGCCTGACCCAAAGTCGCCGGGCGGATGCTTTCGAGGCGTTCGATTGCCTCTGCACGAAGATGAGGCACGTCGGCGTAATACAATGAATCGGGAATCCGCTTCATTTCCAGTTCCATAAGCCCGGCGGCGGCCGACTGTTGACGGGCAACGTAACCGGCGTATCGGCAATCGACCGCAACAGTTTCAACCGCGCCGCGGAAAAGGGGGCAGGCAACTTTTTTGTCTTCAAAAAAGTTGCCTGCCCCCTTTTCAGCGATCCTCGGCAACAGTTGCTCCAATTTCACATTCGGATTAGCGAGTTGCTCGGCGATTGTCTTACCATTCAAACGAATCTTTTTGAACAGCGCCTCGGTTTCTTCAACGATCTGTCGTTTCGCGCTGAATTTTTCCCAACGTTCATCGTCAACCAAACCTATCTCTCTTCCTATCGGTGTCAATCGCCGGTCGGCGTTGTCGGCGCGGAGTATCAGGCGGT